>CALMVM010000361.1:0-13143 GCA_937873255.1 uncultured Verrucomicrobiota bacterium
GAACGGGGCGATCCTGTTGTTCTATCCCGGCCGGGCCGACATGTTCCGGCTCGATGACGGCGAGCCATTGTCTTCGGTCGAAGGCCCGGAGGGAATGTGCTGGAGAAGCGGGCGGTATTACCGGCTTTATCCGGGGAGCGAGGCCCAATGGTACCACGCGGCCTGGGACGGACTGGAAGGCGGGTTCCACCCCATCAACGGCGACGTGGGAGCGGCCCGCGTCGTGTTCGACCGCACGGGGCGGCCCGGCCCCTGGATGTTGACGGACCGGGGCGAGGTTTGCCACGTCGAGAGCCGGGGCAGCATTTTCTCCCTCGGCAAACCCGTGGACGCAAATCGGTGGGTCTGCGTCTCGCGCGACGGCCATCATCTTTATCTGTCGTCGAACAAATCGGGTATGATGGAGTGCATCGACCTGAAGAACAACCGCGTCCAAGATCTGGTCTTCGATGCGAGACTCACGACGGGATTGATCGGCGAACCGTTCCTGGTCAAGCCGGCCTACCCGATCATGAACCGCTTTTCCGCCGTGGGCGTGATGCCGTCGGGAAATCTCGCGCTGCAAAACCGCTGGGGCTGGTGGTGGGAATTCCTCGAGTACGAGCAAGGGGCCGTCGGACTGCGCCGGCTGCCGGTGCGCGACGAACTCAGCCTGCGAAGGCGCGCCCGTCCCTTCGTCCCGTTGGCGCTCCCACGTCGGGCCGGCTACCGGCTGAAGGAGGCGCGCTGGCCTGACGGCAGCCGGGCGTTCCTCGACAGCCGGGGGTTGCTGCACCTGAAATTTTCCACGGCGGAGTTCAGCCTCGTTCTGACCGACTGTCCGTCCGCGCTCTGGGCCAGCGACGGTCGGACGGCGGGAGCGGATTTCTTTCTCGGCCCCGACCAATCCAGAACGGGCCTCGACAATCTCATGCCGACCTTCCGCGCGCTTTGCGGACGCCTCCAATGAACCCGCCGGACGAACCCCGACCGTTGCGCCTGACACCCGCGCCGCCCGCTTCCGGCGAACGGACGGCCGCGTGGTTTCTTTCCGGCGGCGAACCGTCGGCGTGGCTGTCGGAAATCTGCGAACGGACGCCGGGCAACGCCCAGGCGGAACTCAAACTCTACGTCGTCCCGCGTTCGGGCGCGGACCGTCGTCCCGCAGGGGCGCTGGTCGTCTGGCCGGGGGAGGAACCGACTCCCGCCTCGGCCCGTTCCCAACCGTACCGGGTGCTGATCGGGCGCTTCTATCTGCCGGCCGACGCGCGGCTCGAACCGCCCGTCGGCGACGACGAACTCACCCGACTCTGCCCACCGGGGGGATTATTCGTCTTCCATCCGGGTGCGGGGCTGTGCGCCTTCCGCGCCGACGACGCCCTGTCGTTGTCGGACCTCCTTTCCGCGCCGGCCGTCTCGATGGAGAACTGGACCGGCGCACACCCGGGACTGACGCCCAACACCCGGCTGCGGTCCGTCCGGTTGGAGATGCCCGCCGACCTCGGATCGCTCTTCAGCGAGGCCGCCCGGGAAATCGGCGTCGATCCCCCGAACACCGGGGAAATGCCGCCCGCGCCCGGCGAGGCGGCGACCGGACCCGCCGCGTCGCTGGGCCGGAAATGGCAGGAGTGGCTGGCCTCTCTGACGCTGGGGTTCACGGGGATGCTGCCGCGCACGGCTTCGGCGCGCACCTGGGTCAATGACCTGGAGGATTGGGCCAAAAACGCCCGTGGCCGGGTCAGCCGGGACCTCGGCGAGATCCGCCACCGCGAGCTCCACCGCCTGCTGCATCTGCTGGAGAATAATCCCGCCGAAGGACTGCGCCGCGCGCTGCCGCTCGCGGGGCTCTTCCGGCGGCGGGGGGTCGCGCCGCCCGGCGGTCAACTCGTCCGGCGGGACCCGAACTTCCGCCTCGGCGCGCTCGCCGGCGGCGGGGCGGCGGACGCCTGGGACGTACCGCCGGACCTGCAAGCCCGCCTGCGCGAGCGTTACCGGCAGTTGGCCAACGAGGAAACGCGTCTGGGCCGATACCGTCGCGCGGCCTACATCCACGCCGAGCTGTTGGGCGACCTGTCTTCCGCCGCCGGCTGTCTCAAGCAGGGGGAACATTATCACGAGGCCGCCGTCCTCTACCGCGACCACCTCGCCCGCCCGCTGGAAGCGGCGGATTGCCTCGCGGCGGGCGGCGAGTACGCGGAGGCCGCCAAACTTTACGAGAAGGAAAAATGCTTCCTCCAGGTCGCCGCGATGCACCACGCGATGGGCGACGAAGGGGCCGCCGCCGGCGCCTACCGCCGCGAGGTGAACCGGCTCGTGGCGGCAGACGACCGGATCGGCGCCGCCGAGTTGCTCGAAACGAGACTCGGCGTCCCGGACGAAGCCCTTGGTCTGCTGTGGGGAGGCTGGACCGGCGGATCGCCGCAGGCCAGCCGCTGTCTGGAAAAATTATTCGAGCGGTTCGGTGCCCGGGGAATGCACACGCGGGCGGCCGGACTGATCGTTGATTTGTCCGCCGAAAACCTCGCTCCCGCGCGCGCCGTTCTGCTGGCGCGGCAGCTGGCCACGGCGCAGGAAAGCTATCCTGACGAAACCGTGCGCCACGCGGCGCGCGACCTCGCGCGCGTGACCGTCGCCGGCGGGCTGCCCGCCGCCGAGCCGACGGAGGTACGGGGCCTCGTGGAACTCCTCGGCCGGCTGGCCCCGCAGGATCGGCTCCTCGTCCGCGACGGCCAGCGTTACCTTGCCGACCGTCTCGAACAGGAAAAACGCCGGCCGGCTCCCGGCCCGATCACCGCAAGAACGACGCCCCCCGCGCTGGCCTCGCGCCGGACCGTGCGCCGGGCGGGTTCGTTCCAGATGCCGCCGGGGGCGCGTTGGCAGCAGTTCCGTTCGATGGGGAATTATTTCCTCGCCGCCGGCCATGTTCCCGACAAGAGGCAGGTAAAGCTGGCACGCGTTGCCTGGGATGGATTCAGCCAGAGCGTGGTCTGGCCGGACATCGGCCCCTGGAAGGTGGGCGAAGAGCACAATCCCTTGCTCTTGGAAGCGGCAGGGCAGGCGGGCGGGTTTGTGGTGTGTGCCCCGGTGTTCGGGGTCGGGCCGATGCTGGGACCCCGTCGTTTTGCGGTCGCGGATCGCTCCGGGTGGCAGTCGATGGAGTGCGGACAACCGACCTGGTGGCCTGGGATGGTGCTCGCCGTTTCGTGGGCCGCCGACGGCAACCTCTGGCTCCTGCGCGTGCAGGATGACGGCGACGATCCGATCCTTGTCTGTCACGCGCCGCATGGGGGGATCGTGTCGCAAATGACGTTCCCGCTGTCGGCCGCGCAGATGGCCGCAGGACAAAAACCGTCCGGCTTCCACATCATCCATTCGAGGGATTGTCTGCTCATCGCCTTCGCCGACCGGCTCCTGATGCGTCAAGGGGCGTCCACTTGGAAGGAACTGGCTTTCGACGCGCCGATCACCGGGCTCGTGCCGACGCCCGCCCTGGCGCGGGCGGGCTGTGCGGTGCAGTTGGAAAATGGCGTGGCGCTCCTGTGGCTCGACCAACCATCGGAGGCGCAAACCGTCGTCACCGGCCTGGCGCGACCGCTGGCGGCGTTCACCCGGCTGGGCACTCTCGCGGTCGTTTCCAGGGAAGATCGCGCGGGGAGATTGTTCGAAATCGTCGTCGGAGAAGCGCGCGAGGCGGCTGCTTTCAGCGGGGTGGGGGAGAAGCCCGTGGTCTTGCTCGGCACCGCCGACCGCGAGGCGTTCGCCATCGTCGATGAGGCTGGGCCCGTGCATCTTTATACGGGCTGATTTTCCGGTGTTTTTGCGTGACCCGGGCGGGGGTTTTCGGTAGGATTTTCCTCGTGAAATCTACCTGCTACCGGCAAGGCGACGTGTTCCTGATTCCCGTCCGCGCGATGGCCGCAAACGCCGAGCGCCAACATCGCCACGGCGTCCTCGCCGAAGGCGAGGTCACGGGCCATTCCCACCGTTTCGCGGTCCCTGCGGAAGCCGACGTTTTCAAGGCGGGCGGGAACCTCTACGTGGACGTGCTCGCCGACGACGCCGAAGTCATCCACCAGGAACACGGCACGATCCGTTTGCCGCGCGGAACGTACGAAGTGCGCATCCAGCGTGAGTACACCCCCAAGGGCATTCGGCGGGTGGTGGACTGAACCGACGGCATCCCGATTTTTCCTCGTGCCATGAACCGCCCCACGAAAACCGCGCCCGAATGGAAACGGCAACTCCTGCTCGGCCAGTTGCCGCAGGAGACCGTTCTACGCAGCATTGACCTGTCCGGCGAAGGCACGTTGTCCACGCTGCCGGACGGGTTGCGTTGCTTCAGCCTCAACCTGAGCAAGACGGGGGTCTGCGGATTGCCGGCCGATCTGCTCGTCGAATTCAAGACCGACCTCAGCGATTGCACGGCCCTGGAGAGCCTGCCTCGCGGGTTGAAAACCGGCTCACTGGTGCTCAGCCGTTGCGTCGCCCTGAAGGCGTTGCCGGAGGATCTCGAAGTCAATTTCCTGACTCTGGACGGCTGCGCGAACCTGGAGCACTGGCCCGAAAGCGCCCGCGTGAGCATCGGCACGGTCAGCGCGCGGGAGTGCGCGAACCTCTCCCGGTTGCCCGCCACGCTGCAAAGCCTGACCAACCTGGACCTGCGCGGTTGCCGCCGCATCGGTGCCCTGCCGCCTGGCCTGCGGTTGAGCGGTTGGCTCGACCTGGCGGGCACGGGCATCCAAAGTTTGCCGGATTCGCTGCGGGGTGTGCGCCTGCGGTGGCGCGGGGTGGAGATCAACGCGCAAATCGCCTTTTTCCCGGAAACGCTGACGGCCGCGCAGATCCTCGCCGAGCCCAACGCCGAGGTGCGGCGCGTCATGCTGGAACGCCATGGGCTGGAGAATTTCCTGCGCGATGCGCACGCGCACGTTCTCGACGAAGACACCGACCCGGGCGGCCCGCGCCGATTGTTGCGCGTGCCGATGGCGGGCGACGAAGCCCTGGTCTGCGTGTCGCTGCGCTGTCCGTCCACGGCGCGGCAATACCTCATCCGCGTGCCGCCGGAGACGAAAACCTGCCACGCGGCGGTGGCCTGGACGGCGGGTTACGACGACCCCGACGATTATCACCCGCTCGCCGAGACCTGAGCGGGCGGCGGCCGTTCCAGCAGCCGGGCAAACTCGGCCGTGTAGGTGTCGCGTCCCTCGTGCGGAAGATTGGGCAACAGGTCGCCGAAGGCGTTGACCTCCGCCACGGCGAACCGGCGAAACCCCGGAGCCACCAGCAGATCGACCGCCACGTAGAGAGAGGCCGGGAACGCCCCCGCCGCGCGTTCGGCCACTTCCAGCGCGGTCTGCCACGCGACAGGTCCCATTCGCCGCCGCAACCCGTCGAGATCGCCGCGCCGGTTGCCGAGGTGCAGGTTGGTGATCGGTCCGGCGCTCTGACGCATCACCGCGTGCGCCGACCGGCCCCCGATGACCAGAATTCGCAGGTCGAACCGTTCCCCGTCGTGACCCGCTTTCGGGAACCAGCGTTCCGCGACGCTGCGCTGGCGGCAAACGGCATCGACCAGTTCCGCGATCAGGCGGGGGTCGCGGTATTCCCGCACGGTCAGCGAGTTGAACAACCGTCCCTCTGCCATCTCCACGGTGCTGAACGCCCGTGCGCCCGTCCGGCTCGTTTCCAGCGCGACCACGCCCGAGGCCGACGAACTGTGGCACGGTTTCAAGAACGCCCGTCCGCAACCCGCGTCGCGCATGATCTCGCGCAGATGTTCGTACGACTCCGGCAGGCCGAGCAGTTGCGGACGCGGCACATCCGACGCGCCGAGGATTTCGTGGCACTGTGCCTTGTCGAACATCGCGGCAATGTCCGCCGGCGGGTTCATGGCGCGGCGGTCTTTCGCTTTCGCCAATAGATGCGCCAGCCGCTGCAGAGTCTTCCGCCAGCCCAAATACCACTGACGCATTGGCAAAATCTCTCCTCGGCGGAAGGGAAGGGCCTCTAATTCCTCCGGCGCAAGGCGTTCGAAAGCCTCCGCCGCCGCTTCGTCAGCACCGAGACGGAGCAGCGCCTTCTCGACCCAAAAATCCTCGCCTGGCGATTCGATGCGCAGCCAGCCATCGGGCCGCATGTGATTCGCTAACCTCTCCGGGTCGTGCAAAAACTCCCGCCACGATACCGTCGATACCTCCCGCCAGCCGAGCGAATCGGCCGCGCGTTGGGCGAATACAACTCGGCGGTTCCACGGATTCCCCAGGATGACCAGCGGCGGCCGTGCGGACATGAACTCCGACCCGGTCTACTCCGAAACGGCGATGTAGCGGTCGTCCTCCTCCTCGCCCTGCTGCTGCTGGCTCAGGTCCACGTTCACACCGCTGTTTTTGAGCCGCGCCATCATGTCGTCGGAGAGATAGTGATGGTGCAGGTCCAGTTTTTTCAATCCGTAGAAAGCGTCGCTGCCGAGCAGTGCCGCCGCGCCCTCGTCGGTGAGCGTGCCGAGCGACAGATCGAGCGTTTCCAGCCGGGCAAGAATCGGTGCGAGGGCGATGGCGGCGGCAATCTCGTCCTGGAATTCGCTGTCGCGCAGACCCAGATATTTCAGCCTGGGAAATTTCTTGCCCGACAACACCGGTTCCAGATCGCTCAGGGTGATGTTGCCGCCGTAGTTATCGCTGCCGAGCCAGATTTCCAGGTGTTCCAACCCGGGCAGGTCTTCTGCGACGGCTTCCCGCAAGACGCCCACGTCCAGGCCACCCGACTCGATGACGAGCGATTTTAGTTTGGCGTGATGGATTTCGCCGAATTCGAGTCCGTTGGACCCACGGATGCGGAAATGCTCCAGGTTCGGGTAGGCTCGGAAAAGCGGCGACACGTCGCTTTGGTTGATCCAACTGATCTCGCATTCCTCGCTGATGATGTCGCCCAGGAAAATGCCGCGCAGTTTCGGCAGGCGCGCCCGCAGGGCGACCAGCGCCTCGACGATGGCCACCGGCGTGCTGTCGTGCTCGCCGTACAGACCGAAGATGAGCGCGGGCGTCTCCTCGCTGCCGGGACCACCGATGAACCGGGCGAGAACGTCGGTCAACGGCTCTTCCGCCTCGTAGTCCGAGGCGAGGCGGTAGACCTTGTTGCGATAGTCTGGCGTGCCATTGGCGGGGTCGTAAAGTTCGACCGGATAACCGAGCCATTCCGTGGCGTGTTCGGGGATCATGGGGCTTTCGGAAAAGGGGCGTTCGGGATAGGGTCAGGATTAACACGGCGCGATGCTCGATCCAAGGACAATCTCGGTGGTGGCCTGGGACCTGGACAACACACTCTTCGACCGCGATGCTGCGGTGCGACGCTTTTTCCAGTGGTATCTGGCGCGGCTCGGCCGGGACGCGCCGGAGAGGGGTGGACCCGTCTTGCTGGAAGCGATCATGGCGCTGGACAACGGCGGGCACGGCGACCGGCTGGCCTTTTGCCGAGAGGTGCGCGTGCTCTGCGGACACGACCCCGCTACGGCCGGCCAATTGTGGACCGCCTGGCAGAAGAAACTGCCGGAGTTCATCCAACCCGACAGCGCGACCGTCGGCGCTTTGTTCTGGCTGCGGAACCGCTTCCGCCACGCACTGATCTCTAACGGCGGCGGTGCGTTGCAGCGCGCCAAACTGCGGAGCGCAGGCGTGCGGCACCATTTCGGGGCAGGCGACATTTTCATCTCGGGCGAGGTCGGGTTCGAGAAGCCCGACCGGCGGATATTCGAGGCGGCACTGTGCGCTTGGGGCATACCGCCGGAACAAATTCTCCACGTGGGCGACCATCCGACAAACGACATCATGGGTGCCGCCGCCTTGGGGATGCGGACGTGCTGGGTATCGCGGGGTCGTATCCCGCCGCCGGACATGCGCGCGGACGCGACGGTGGAACATTCCCGGGAGGTTGCGTCCCTGATCTTGCCAAAACGATGATCCGAGACATGAACCGGCTCGTGGGCACGCACGACGTGGTGTTCATCACGCTGGACACCCTGCGTTTCGACGTGGCGGACCAGTGTTTCCGCCAGGGCCGGACGCCGAATTTCTCCTGGTGGTTCCCCGGCGGCTGGGAGAAACGCCACACCGCCGGCAGTTTCACCTACGCCGCGCACCAGGCATTTTTCGCGGGATTCCTGCCGACGCCGGTGGACGCGCCCGGCGCTCCCCGGCTGTTCGCCGCACGGTTCGCGGGCAGCGAGACGACCGGCAAGGAAACCTGCGTGTTCGACGCGCCGGACATCGTCGCGGGCCTGCATGGACGCGGCTACCACACGGTCTGCATCGGCGGGGTGGGGTTCTTCAACAAACTGACCCCGTTGGGCAGCGTCCTGCCCGGCTTGTTCGACGAGAGCCACTGGTCGCCGGAACTCGGTGTGACGAACCCGGACTCGACGCGCGCGCAGTTCGCCCTGGCAGTCCGGCGGTTGGAGGAATTGCCGCTGGCGCAGCGCGTTTTTTTGTTCATCAACGTCAGCGCGATCCACCAGCCGAACCGGCACTATCTCGACGGCGCGGCGGAAGATTCGCTAGCCAGCCACGCCGCCGCGCTTTGCCATGTGGACGGGGAGCTTCCCCGGTTGCAGCAGGCGCTGGCGCGGCGGGGCGCGGCGGTCGTGATCGTGTGTTCCGATCACGGCACGCTTTATGGGGAAGACGGTTTCACCGGGCATCGGATCGGGCATCCGGCGGTCTGGACGGTGCCCTACGCCGATGGCATCTTCCCCGCCACATGAGCCTGCGCGAACGTCTCCAGCTCCAGCCGTTCCAGGGTTACGCGTACTCCTACCCGCACAAGCTGGCGTATCGCCCGTTCGCGCCGGCGCTGCCGCTTGCCCCGCTCTGGGCAAGGGAGGATCGGCGGGCGCTTTTTTTGTACGTGCATCTTCCATTTTGCGAGATGCGCTGCGGCTTTTGCAACCTGTTCACCACGGCGAATCCGCAGGAAGGCGTGGTGGACGCCTACCTGGCGGCGCTGGAGCGTCAGATGCGGGTCATGGGAGCGGTCCTGACCCCCGCGCGTTTCGCCCGGGCGGCGTTCGGCGGTGGGACGCCGACGTTTCTTTCCGAGGGGGAAATCGAGAGGATTTTCGCCGGGATCGACCAGCACCTGGGCGGCATTGCGCCGGGGGTGCCCGTGTCCTTCGAGATGTCGCCCGCGACCGTCTCGGCCGGAAAATTGCAAACGTTGAAAAACCTCGGAGTGACCCGGGCGAGTATCGGCGTGCAGAGTTTCCTGATCGAAGAAACGAAGGCGCTCGGCCGCCCGCAGAATCCGGCCGACGTGGCCCATGCGCTGACCCTCATGCGGGAGGCCGGGTTCGCGGTGTTGAATCTCGACCTGATCTACGGCGCGCCGAACCAGACGACGAAATCTTGGGAACATTCGCTGCGGGAAGCGATGCGCTGGACGCCCGAAGAAATCTACCTTTATCCGCTCTACGTGCGTCCACTGACCGGACTGGAACGGTTGCGCCGGGAGCCGTCCGACCTGCGTTTGGAGTTGTACCGTCGCGGGCGCGATTTTCTTCTCGCTCATGGCTACCGGCAGCTTTCCATGCGGCTATTCCGCCGCGCGGAAGTGGAGGCCGATCCCACGGACGGCGGCCCGGTTTATTGTTGCCAGGAGGACGGCATGGTGGGCCTCGGGGCCGGCGCGCGCTCGTACACGCGGGACGTGCATTACAGCAGCGAGTACGCCGTGGGCCGGGCCGGGGTGCGCGGGATCATCGCGGATTTCAGCGCCTGGTCCGACGCGCGGCTCGAAACGGCGGATTACGGCTGCGCGCTGACCCCTGACGAGCGGCGGCGGCGCTACGTGATCAAGTCGCTGTTGCGCAGCAGCGGATTGTCGCTGACGGCTTACCGCGAGGAATTCGGCGGGGACGCGATGGAGGACTTCGCCGAACTCGGGGAGTTACCCGGGTATGGGTTGGCCGAACGCGAGGGCGACCGGCTCGTGTTCACCGCCGCCGGCCTGGAACGTTCGGACACGGTCGGTCCGGCGCTTTTTTCACGCGACACCGAGCGGCGGATGGAGGAATTTGACCTTGCATGAAGGCGTGGTCCATCCTTTACCGAGGCCCGCTTTCCAGTTGCAACTACGGTTGCGATTATTGCCCGTTCGCCAAGACGACGAACACCCGGGAAGAACTGCGCGACGACGAGGAGAAACTCATCCGGTTCGCCGATTGGGTGGAGGGCAGGCGGGAGAGCATCGGCGTTCTGTTCACGCCGTGGGGCGAGGCGCTTTTTCATCGTGCGTACCAGCAGGCCATCACGCGGTTGAGCCGCCTGCCCAACGTGCGCCGGGTGTCGATCCAGACCAACCTTTCCGCGCCCCTCGACTGGCTGGCGGATTGCGCGGCGGGGACGGTCGCGCTGTGGACGACGTTCCACCCGACGCAGACCACCCGGGCGAGGTTTCTCGCGCGGTGCGCGGAGTTGGACCGCCTCGGCGTCGCGCACAGCGTGGGAGTCGTCGGATTGATCGACGTCCTCGCCGACATCGAGGCCCTCCGCCGGGAACTCAACCCGGCAACGTATCTGTGGGTGAACGCGTACAAGCGGCAGCCCGACTATTATTCGCCCGTGGACCTCGCCCGGCTCGAACGGGTGGACCCGTTGTTCCCGCTGAACGCTCGCCATTACCCTAGCCTGGGTGAGAGCTGCCGGGGCGGGGCCAGCGTGTTTTCCGTGGACGGCGAGGGCACGATGCGGCGCTGTCATTTCATCCGCGCGCCCATCGGCAACATCTACGAACCCGGGTTTGAGTCTGCCCTGCGCGAGCGGCCCTGCACGAACGAAACGTGCGGCTGTCACATCGGCTACGTGCATCTCGACCGGCTCGATCTTTACGGGACGTTCGGCGAAGGGGTGCTCGAACGGATTCCCGTCCGGGGCAGCTTTTCCTCCGCGCGTCGCACCGCTTAGGAAACGGGCCGGACGCTCCGCGGTTGTTCTGTCCGGTGGTGCATCCTGCCAGGAAGCAGTCGGCGCGCGACAACGCCGGTTCGGCAACGCGGATGGGCGGTTTCTGGCACTTCATCTGCTCACCATGGGGTTCTCCCTGCGAGTGCCATGGTTCATCCCTGTTTTCCTTCCACCGGCGGACGCGACCCGGAACGCCGGAGACTCGTTCCAAGCACTGCCAGGTTCTTCCTGCCGGGCCTGTTCGCACTCCTGAGCGCCGTTTCCTTTCCCGCCGCCGCCGCTGAGACTCCCGGCCGCGCGCCGCAGCGCGACCCGCGACTGGACGCCCCTCTGCTGGAGGCAGCGGAAGCCGGCGACGCTGCGAAGGTCAAAATTCTCCTGGATCAGGGGGCCGACCCAAAAACGTGCAACCGTTTCGGCTGGCCGGCTTCCGTCCTCGCCGCCCGGCGCGGACACACGGAAGTGTTGCGCCGACTCTACGAGCGCGACGAAGACACGGCCGAACAAAACGCCCCCGGCCATTGGACGCCCATCATCGAAGCCGCCAAGCACAGCCACCTGGAAGCCGTCCGCTTCCTGCTGGCCTGCCACGTGGAACCGCAAGAGGAGACCGACGAGGGAGACTCTGCGGAAGGCTACGCCGAGGGACGCGGCTATCGGGAAATCGTCGCTCTGTTGCGCCAGGCATCGGGCCAGCCGCCTGAAATCGCCCCGGCGACCGACGGCGAATCCCCGCTCGTATCCGCCGCCACCGACGGGGACGCCGCCGTGCTCGCCCGGCTCCTCGACGGGGGCGAATCGGTCGAGTCGCGCAACCAGCAGGGCCAGACCCTCTTGATTTGCGCGGTCAGGGGCGACCGGACCGAGGCGGTGCGGCTGCTGCTCGCCCGGCACGCCGATCCCAACAACCTCTCGCTCTTCGGCTGTTCAGCGTTGGATTTTGCCGTCGACCGTGGCCGCGAGGAAATCGTCAAGCTGCTGCTGGAAGCCGGCGCGGATCCGAACGGCTTCCGCTCGCACGACGCCTTCGGCGACGGTTTTTCGCCTCTGTTCCAATCGTTCAAGGCCGGCCGGGTCGAACTTGTCAAGCTCCTGCTGGCTCACGGCGCACGGCTAGATGACACCAACAACGCCGGAGACACCGCGCTGCTGCAAGCCGCCCGGTGGCCGCACGTCGAGACGCTCGCCTTTCTGGTGGCGCAGGGTCAGTCCGTCCAAACGGCCAACCGCTACGGGTGCACCCCTCTGATGTACGCGGCGACCAACGGCTGCGAGGAGAATATCCGCTTCCTGCTCGCCCACGGGGCGGACCTGCAAGCCAAGGCCAAAAACCGCAACCCCGAACGGCGCACGGGCCAGCCGTTCGGCGCGCTCGAAGCGGCCATCATCCACGGCGAGCCCTACGCGCAGGAAATCCTGATCGACGCCGGGGCCAGGCCGGCCAACCCCGGGGCCGCGCTCACCGAGGAACTCTTCAAGGGCATCGACGGGAAAGATTTCGAGCGTGTGCAGGCTGCTTTGCACAAAGGCGCTTCCGCGAACGACCCCGACGACTCCAACCGGCATCCCCTCCAAGTCGCCGTCCTCGAAGGCGAGCTGGGCCTCGTGCGACTCTTGCTCAAGTCGGGCGCGGACCCGAATGGCTCACCCGGCGACGGGCCGGCCTCCACTCCCCTGGGCTACGCGCGGGAACGTCTGGGGGCTGCCGAGGACGCGGGCGAAAAACAGATCTTCACCCGCATCATCGAACTCCTCCAGCAGGCTCACGCCACCCGATGAAGCGGCGTCAGTCTCCAGTCGTATCCCTCCTCGTCCTGTTCGTGGCGGCGGGTTGGCCCGGCTCAATCGTGAGCCCGGCCAGAGCGGACGAGGCGAAAGCAGGCTGGCGCGTCGTGATGGCCGATTTCACCACCGACGACGGCCTGGTTGCCAGCGCGGAGGGAGCGGCCCAATGGTCGCTCGTGACCCAGGCGGCTCTGACCGGACGGGAACCGGACGCGCAATGGATCGAGCGCGCGCAGTTGCACCTCGCAGCCGATGAACTGCACCTGTCGGCGGGCGGCTTCACGAGCGCGGCCGGCGCGTTGCGGGCGGGCCGGTGGCTCAAGGCGGCCGTGGCGGGCCTGGGCGGGTTTACCCGCCACGGGCCCGACGATGCCGGGCACACGCTGCGGTTGGAGATCGTCGATCTCGACCACGCCGACACGCTCGC
>CALMVM010000361.1:13153-17988 GCA_937873255.1 uncultured Verrucomicrobiota bacterium
TCCTCCGTTTCCCTCAGGTGGACCGGGCGCGGGGCGAGGCGGAACTCGTCGCCGGCGGGTTCACCGATGCCGGGGGAGCCCGGCGGGTGGCGGACTTCTATGTCTGGGGTTCGTACCGGGAAGTTCCCGTCGCCGGCGGGGGTTTCGCGCAAACTCCCGTGGAGATCGACCTGACGCTCTGGGACGGCGTGCGCCCTCCGCAACACCTGACTGAACGCGCGACCGTCGCCGATTTGCCCGTGCTGGCCGGACGGCTCGCCGACCGTTGTCTGGAAGCGCTGCGGCGCGCTCCCGCCGACCGCGCGCCGCTGCCGTCCGATGAGAAAGCCCCGGGCCGGTCCGTCGCCGATCTGCTGCGCAAACAGGGCGAGCAAATGGCGGGGATCATCGACGGCTACGGCGCGCAACGCGACGCGTTCCTGAACACCCTGGCGGGCGGAAAAATCGCCGCGCAAGCTCGGCTCTTGCTGGCGACGGCGTGCTTCTTCGCGCCGGACGACCGCGAGGCGCAGGCGGCGCGCTTGCGTTTGCAGTGGGGAGGGTTTCCGGTGCCGAAACGGGGTTGGCCGTTGCTCGACGCCTGGCAATGCGCCAACGAGGTCGTCACGGTGGCCGAACGCTTCGAGGCGGCGGGGGACGCCAGCGGAGATTTCCGCCGCGCGCGGCTGGACCTGGACGTTTACCTGCTGGAACAACTCGGCAGGGGCGAGGCCAACCTGCACGAACCCCACAGCGAGCCCAATCTGCCTGTGGATGTTCCCGACGCGACGCTCGCGGCCTGGCACGCCGCGCTCGACGAACGTTTCGCGCGAGACGCGGAGGATTTTGCGAAGACGGCGTCGTCATCGTCCGTGCGCGCCGCCCGGATCGCGGATTACGGCGGATGGCTGCGCGTCCTTTTCCAGCGTGTGCGAGATCCCGCGCGGGGGATGAGGGTCCTCGAAGCCCTCTGGCCATCGTTCGGGCCGTTGTACCGGAGTGATCCCAGGACGGCGGAAGACTATTGCCGGGGAGAAGAGAGCCTGACGGCGGAAGTACGCAAGCTCGCCGTGCGGCAACACCAGTCCGAACGCGGCGAGTTCCTGCTGGCGGCGCTGTCGACCGGAGACAACCGGGTGCAGTCGGCGTCCGCACCGCCTGCCGCAACGCCAGCTCCTTTGCCCGTCGTGACACCAGTCATGCGTGTGCCGCACTACGCTCCGCCGACCCCCGACGCGCCCCCGCCGACGACCGCCAGCCGGATGATCGTGTTCGCGCCGCGCGATTCGTCCGGGGCGTCCCTGCCGGACATCACCACCGTGCCGAGATACACGGTCCGATCCCTTGCCGTCGATGGGGAAGGGGCCGTGTGGATGAGCATCCTGCGCGAGAAGGGGATCAACGAGAAATACGCTCCGACCGAGGAAGGCCAGGACCTGGCGCGCTTCGAGCCGGGCGGCGGGACGTTCCGCTACCTTTCGGTGCCGGGGTTGTCCGCGCAGCCGCCCGTCGCGGCGGTGCTTCCGGCGGACGGCGGGCTGTGGCTGGCGCAGGACCTCACCGGGCTGCTCCGCTACGACCCTGCCACCCTGACCGTGACCCGGCGTTACACCGTGGCCGATGGATTGGCCACCACCAACGTGGACGGTGCGCTCACCGATGGTGCCGGTCGGACGGTTCTCGTCGGTCGTGAGCGGAGCCTCGCGCTCGTCCAGGAGTACGACCCGGGGCGGCGGGAATGGCTCCGCGTTGGCCCCTCCTCGGAAGACAGTCCGGCTGCCCCGCCGCCCGAAAGCATGGACGCCTACCTCCCGCCCACCGCGCAACTGGCGGCGTGCGGATGTTGGCTGCTGACCGGCCTCGGCGGAAAATGGACGTTATTGGAGCGAGCAAGCGGACAGACGCGCGACCTGCGCCCTCTGCTGGATCGCCTGCCACCGATGACCATGCCTACCGACACTCCCGGCGATCAATCCGGGAGCAGTTTTCAGGCGGGTCGGTGGCTGGCGCGCGCTCCCCGGTTGTGCAACGCCGACGCAGGCGGGTTCTGGCTGGTGGACGGCGGACGGATCATCCGCTTCGATCCCGCCCGACCCGGGGCGATGCGGGTGTGGCCGCTGCCGGCGGAACTGCGGCTGGGCGTGACGGCACTGGCCTCCGACGGCGAAAATCTCTGGATCGTTGGGCCGTCGGCAAAAATCCACCCGCCCACCGAACAGCCAGCCCCGCTGGCCATGCAACTCCCGCCCATGCCGGGACTGCCCATTTTCGGTCTTGGCATCGACGGGCGGGGCTTCGTGGCGATCCTGCGCGTGGCGGACGGACAGTGGCGCGGCGGCTTTGAAGTGACCGAGCGCGTGAGTTGCCTGGCTGTTTCTCAAACGACGCTTCACCTCGGCTTGGCGACCGCCGCCCAACCTCTCGTCGAGATCGACAAGGCGTCGGTCCTGTCCGGCGGGGGCGGCCAATGACACCTCGAAACGGCATGCCGACCCATCGCAATCTCCTGACGTTGTGCGCGGTTTTCTCGTGGGGCGGTGCGTCCGCTCTCGCGCAGGACCCGGCGTCGAGTCCCGCGCCGCCGGCCGTCCAGATCAGGGCAAACTCGTCGGCCGTTGTGCCGATCCATGCGTGCGGGGGCCGGCCGCTGGATTTCACGCTGGTGGTACAGGCCCCGTTGGGAACCCGCACGAGGGTCTACGCCGACCTCGTCCAGAACGCCCACGGAGCCATCGCGGCGACCTTGCGGCGCGACGTGCCGGTCAGCGCGGAGCTCGTCTTCGAGGGCTGCACGTCCATGGAGGCGCGTTGCCGTTTGCCCGCGCTGGACGCCGTCAACCGCGTTACGTCCATGCGACTGCGGCTGCGGACCGATCCGCCCGCCGCGAGGGCCGGCGGCGAACTCGTGCTGCCCATGACGGTGTACCCCGCCGAGGAACCCGACACCTGGAAAAAGACGGTCGCCGTCCGGCTCTCGCGCGCCGGGCTGCGCCGGATGGCCGTGTTCGGCGAGGCGAAAGGCGTCCGGCGATTCCTGCGGGCGAAGAATGTGGCCTTTGAAGACCTGGGCGGCGATTGGCCGGACAACCCGGAACCGGGTACGCTCTACGTGGCCGATTTGCCGGCCTGCGCGACGACCGTGCGGTGGACGAACGAAACGCACGGGTCCCGCTGGCTGATTTTCACGACGGCGGAGTCCGCCCTGCTGCCGCCGGGCGTCTATCAGCGCGTCGAAGCAGGCGGAGGGAGTGTCTGCAAGGTCACGCTGCCGGATTTGTTCGATGCCCCCGACGACCATCCTGACCGGCTGGCCAGCCTGGCGGAAATCTTCCGGCTCGCCCTCGAGCCGCGCACCACCAACCCGACCGAAAATCCACCCTGATTCAACGATGCATCCAATTCCCATCCGTGCCGTGGCCGCCGGCTTTTGCGTGGCCCTTTCCCTGCCGTCCGTCGGGGCCCGGGCCGAGACGCCCGCGCCGCTGAGCGCCGCCGTGTTTAATTTCCAGACGACCGGCGAAAGCCTCAACGGCAAAGGGTCGGAGGCCGCCGTGCTGCTGAACGCCGCCCTTTCCAACGCCTCTCCCGATCTCGTCCTGGTGGAACGACAGGAACTCGACAAAATTCTCGGGGAGCAGGAAATGGGACTGTCCGGCACCGTTTCCCCCGACACGGCGGCCAAGGTCGGCAGGCTGACCGGGGCGCAGGTGCTCATCACCGGCCGTCTGTTCGGCGCGGATGGCAAATATTACCTCGCGGCCAAGCTCATCGGCACGGAAACCAGCCGTGTGTACGCGGAAACGGCCGGCTTCGGTGACCTGGCGGCGATGGACAAGGCCGCCGGCGAGTTGGCGGCCAAACTCGCCACCGACCTGAAGGCGCACGCGGACCAACTCACCGCCAAGGCCGAGAACCCCGCCGCGCACCTGGACCGTCTGAAGAAACTCGCCTCCGAGCACGGTCCGCTGCCGACGGTCAGCGTTTCCATCGCCGAACAGCATCTCGGCCAGGCGGTGATCGACCCGGCCGCGCAGACCGAACTCCGGCGGACCTTGCAGCAACTGGGCTTCGAGGTGATCGAACCGGCGGCGAGCGGCCGGCGGGCGGACGTGCAGATCAGCGGCGAGGCCTTCAGCGAAACGGCCGGACGCCATGGCAACCTGACGAGTTGCCGCAGCCGCGTGGAACTCACGGCAACCCGCGCCAGCGACGGCAAACTGCTTTTGAGCGACCGACAGACCGACATGGCCGTCGATCCGGCCGAACATGTCGCGGGGAAAACCGCGCTCGAAAACGCCGCCGGCAAGCTCCTCGACCGGCTCGTGCCAGCCATCCTCAAATCCTGACGGATCGGGTTTTTTTGCGAGGTCGGTCTCGTTGGAGGCGAGTTTGGATCAATTCGCCGAGTTGGGCTCCGGATCACGGAAGCCGCGTCAACCGCATCGCGCGGAGCAGGTCAGCGCGCTCGCTCAACCGCTGCGGGCGGCACGCCCAGACGCGCGAGGATTTCTTGTGTCTGCGCGAAATGGCTGGCGGGATCCTTGCCGTCGGCGGCGGCCTGCCGGCCGAGTTCGCGGTGGGCGAGCGCCATCTCGCATGGCATCTCCATTTGTTGCGCGATGGCGAGGCTGCGCTGCCACGCTTTGCGCGCGTGCGTCGGCCGTTTTGCCAAGTGGTACGCGACGCCCCGGTAGAACAGGGACCACGCTAGCGTGCTGGGAGTGATCGCCGCGAAGCTTCGCATCCAGCCGCAGGCGCGCCAGGCCGCCTGTTTTGCCTTCCGGCAGGCGGCCGCGTCGGCACCGCGCCGCAGGCAGTCCTCCCAATGGTTGACGCGCACGTCCACGACCCCCCGG
>CALMVM010000362.1 GCA_937873255.1 uncultured Verrucomicrobiota bacterium
GGTTGACCAGTGAGCTACTGAGCCGCACGAGTGGGAAGGACCGGGAAACGGTCGAGGCGTTGATCGCATTGAGGAATTGAGCCGGCCAGCCAAGCGGAGCGGTATTGCCCAATTTGGGGCGAGACTCCGCAGTTGCCCCGTCAACCTGTAGTCCGAGGCTGGCGGTTATGATCATTACCCGCAAAGACAGCCAAAACCGTCCATACACCATCCAAATCGACCGGCGCGACCTTGCGTTGTACCGCAGCCACAAATGGCAGCGGCACACTAAGGGGCTAATCCGCTATGCCGGGGAGAAGAAAGGCAATGGCTGCGTCCTTCTTCACCGCGCCATCATGGGCGTCGGGCCAGAGTTGTACATCTTGCATCGTAACGGCGACAAGTTTGACTGCCGCCGGGAAAATCTGGAGGTCATCACGTTCCAAGAACAACGGGATCGGAAACGCTGCCCGCGCAAGCCGTACTTCAACACGCGCAGCCGGACAGGCGCTCTGGTGGGAGTCACCATCCAAAAGACCGTCCACCGCTGGGCAAACGGCCACAGCAGCACCTATCGACAAGCTCACACCCAGTTTTCCCACCAAGGCAAGGTCTACACCAAGGACTTTTCCGTGGATGTTTGGGGGGAGCACGAAGCGAAGCGCCTAGCGCTGGAGTGGCGTGTAGGCAAGATACGCGAACACGGCATGGAGCCGAACCGCGAACTGCTCGACCAGCTCGTGGAAGAAACCGCCGCGGCCGAGACCAGCCTGTACATGCGTCCGCCAAAGCCGCTCAAGCCCGTCAAGATCAAGCAGCCCAAACCGCCACGGCAACCCCGCCTGATACTGCCGAAGGCCCCCAGGCTCCCGAAGGCTCCCAAACTGCCGAAGCCTCCCAAGTTGCGGTTGCCAAAGCCGTCCAAGGCCAAGCAACCCACCTCGAAACGTTTTCGCAGGCCCAAGGTCACGCGCACGGCTGACTCTTTTGCGGCTGAGGGGACATACACCCCGACGATCACCGACCTGCCGGACGGTATCGTCGCCGTTGAACACAAGACGCGCCAGAGCCACGAACGGGCAGAGCTACTGCTCGACGCCCGTGACTTGCACGTCTACCAGCTCCGCGTCTGGCAGATCAACAGCGACGGTATCCTGGTAAGTGGCTTCGCGCGGGACCAGATCCGCCTGCATCGCCTGATTGCCGGTGTCGCACCTGGGGAGCGCGTCACCTTCCGCAACGGGAACACCTTCGATCTGCGGCGCGCCAACTTGGAAGTCAGCGGCATGTGCCGCAACTTCGTCGGCCTCACCGCCCATGGGGTTTACCCTTCCTATAAAGGAAAGGGAGACAACCGGGTCGTGCGCGGCGTGCGCGCGGCCTCCGTACTGCCGGGGCAAGGGAAGGCCTATCGGGAGTTCTCGTTTGAGAAATACGGCGAGGCCGACGCGCGCCGTCGCGCCTACACGTTCCGAGTCGAATCGCTCCAGGCGATGGGCCAGCCGATTCCTGCTGATCTGGCGGGCGAGCTGGAGCGCGTCACGGCCTACAGCGACCATGGCAACCGGTCGGTGTCGAAGCAGTCGGCCAATTTCTTCCGACTGATGAGCGTGGGAGGCGCTTTGACCAAATGAATATCCTCACCGTCTTGGAGCCGGTCGATGACCGCATCGGCGAGTTTTGCGCGCTGATCAACGCTGGCGTGGAGGCGTGGGTGAAGGCCGGCGCGCTGCTCTGCGAAATGAAGTCGCAGGAGCCGGGCATTTTCAACGTCATCTTGGCGGCGCATCCGCACCTGTCAAACTGACGAGACCCACTTTTCCGAGCCACAGGGAGAGTTAGCCCGAGGCGTGTTTG
>CALMVM010000363.1:0-454 GCA_937873255.1 uncultured Verrucomicrobiota bacterium
GGTTGCCGCCGCTCGGCGTCGAATGTGCTTCCCTTGGACCGGACGGCGAATGGGGGACCAAGGGAAATCTCGTGCTAAAAGGCTCGGACGATATCGTGACCTGGTCGCACCAGTAAAACGGCCGTAGCCATTTCGCTCTCGGATGGTTTGGGCGGCGACGTCCGTGCCGCTGTGTGCCCTGATCGTCGGGATACGGCGGGGCATTGAGCATCGTTCCAGAAGTCCGATAACGTGATGGGATGCTGCAGACCGGATTTCGAGTCGGCCCTGAATCAGTCAACATCTTCCTTCGCGTTCGCGAAAATACAGATCCGCTTCATCCGCGTCACGCAACGGCCACTTGGTTAACCGTCTAATAAAGATGCTTTTGCCCGTTCAAATTGCCGTGTTAGGATCGGCGCAATGTTGGATTCTCGCTCACTGAGTCCTAACCGAAAAATGCCTTTTCAGCCCC
>CALMVM010000363.1:464-1067 GCA_937873255.1 uncultured Verrucomicrobiota bacterium
CCTCTCCGCCGGGGCTCAGCTTGCGCACGCGGTTCCCGGTATTTTCGGGACCGGCGTTGAGTTGCAAACCAAACAGGGCGCCGGTGTGCTCACGACGACCCTTTACGCGAACAACAACAACGGCACCACGCGCCTGTCGCCCACGGGCTCGACGGCAACTTTGAATCAGACGAGTTTTCTGAACAGTCCGGCTACCAACGCGACCTTCAACCTGGGAACTTTCAATCCGTCCGCTGGCGACGTGCTTACTTTGAAGGGCTTTTCCGTGCTAACCTATGTGGACTCGTCCACGGCGACCCAAGCTTTCGGCAACTATCTGATCTTTGCCGGCACCACGCCTCCCACCGGTATCGGCTTTACCGGTGTCAGTCTTCCGTTTGACGCCAATCCAACCGGAGCAGGTTCCAGCGATGGGCGCTGGGCTACCGAGGCATTGACCACGAACCTGCTCACCGGGCGGGCGCCGGGAACGTACACGCTGGACATCTATTACAACGCGGGTGACGCCTCGAATAATTTCGCCTACGATAACAACGGCGGCAATAATTACGGCGTGAGATTTACGGTGGTTCCAGAGCCGGGCACATGGGCGATGCTGTTGAC
>CALMVM010000364.1:0-5627 GCA_937873255.1 uncultured Verrucomicrobiota bacterium
CCGATAGTCCCTTTGGAGTGGGGGTCGGGGCACTCTCCGTTTGGTCCGTCGCTGCCCGCAACGTGGACGTGGCCGCTAGGCTCCTGGAGTTCCTGAAATCGGAACGCCAGCACTATCCTGCGTCCCTCCAGTCGTTTCTCGATGGCTGCACACCGGCCCAGGCGATCCAGGCGTTATTCGGCCCGCTCACGTTTGAATTAGGCGCTGGCGACACCGAGGCGTTGTTGAATGCCATCGATGTGCAACTTGCCGAAATCGCGGAGGCGAGTGGCATCATGGCCGCGGCGGCCCTCCGAACGAGGGCTGCTTTGTTCGAGCGGGTTTGCGCCGTCGCGGGACAGCGGTCCGAGCGCTGGCTCGGCCACGCACACCTTTCCGTGGTTCTTGCTGCCAGTGCCTCCGTCGTAGTCCGACCCGAGTTCGATCACCTCATGCGGCAAGCGGAAGAAATGGGTGCGGCCGTTCGGGAACTGCTCGATTCCCAGGCTGAGGCTGGTGCGACAACGGAACGTCCTTTGCCGCCTCCCCGGGATTCCATCTCGCGCAGGACGGTCGTCGCTACGCTACGCGCAAAGCTACGAGAATCCCAGATCGTGTTCGTTCAAGGGTCGGCCGGGATGGGCAAAACCACTTTGGCGAAATTGCTCGCTGCTCAGGAACCCGACATTTGGCTATGGGGCGCCATGGCGGGGCTACGAGGTGAAGCCGTCGTCCAGAAGTTGCGAGCCGTGGGAACCCACTTGGCTCGCGCATCGACCACGCCTTTCCTCATCGTGGATGACGTGGACGTTTCGGTGGTGATGCAAACCCGACTCGACGATGCCCTCGCCACCATGGCGGTGTTGTTGCGCCAGCGGGGCGGCGAAATGCTCATTACCACACAGGGGCTGCCGAGCACGCGACTGATAGAGGCTTGCGGCATCGATATTTCACCTGTGTTCTCGGCACCTCGGATGGACGAGCAGGAAGTGCGCGAACTGGCCATTTTGCTTGGCTGCCCGGAAGGAGTAAGACTCGAACTCTGGGGACGATTTGCACAGTTGCGAAGTCGAGGAAATCCTCAATTGTGTCGAGCAATCCTCATCGACGCAAAGAGCCGGAACTGGCCAGAAGTTCCAGTCGAAAGCGATGTCTCCACTTCGAGGGCAAATTCTGTCCGGACAGAAGCGCGACGTTTGGTCTCGGCTCTACCCGAAGCCGAAAAAGAGTTGCTGTTCAGGTTGTCCTTGATGGACGGTCGATTCCGCCGTGAACATGCCCTCCAAATTGCGGGAGGTCCACCACCATTGTTTCGTCCCGGCGAAGCCTTCGACCCACTCGTGGGTGCGTGGATCGAGCCGATGTCCGAATCGACTTATCGAATCTCACCGCTTCTGTCGGGAGCGGCGAACGATATCTACGACACCGAAAGGGTTCGTACGATCCACGTTCAGATCGCGACGGCGTTGATCCAGCAGCAGCCGTCGCCGGCAGAGGGAGCACTGGCATTCGAGCATGCTTGGAAGGCCAAGCATCAAGATGCCCTCGGTGGATTGACCCAGTCGTTGCTAAAACAGTCTTCCGATATCTTGCGCCCGGTATCCTTTCACTTGGCATGGTTCGCCTTCGAAAGCATCGAACGCGGTGGAACCCTGTTGCCCGAGAATCCGCATCTCAGCACGCTTCTACGCGGATTGCAGTTGAACGTCGCTGCAGCGGCTGTACCCGTCGTTGCAGCCAAGATTCTGCGAGCGTGGCTCGCCGAAACCGATTTGCTGCCTCAGCCGAAGGCACGCTCCGCAGCGAAGATGATGGTCGTCGTGGAAGCTCTGCGACGCGCGGACATGACATTGCCCGCTGCGGATCTGATCACATATTTGAACCTCCTCTTTGATGCGCGTGATCGCAACGACGCCGTGTATCGGGTGGCCGAGAAACGGACGCGCCGCCGCAGTGGGGGACCGGCGAGCGAGTTCCATTACTCGGATTTTGCTGAGCTGCAAACCGTGCTTTCCCTCAACCGATGCCGCAGCGTTGCATGGCTCGACGAGTGGCTGACGGCCATGGAAACACTGGATCAAGCCAATCGTGAACGTTTTCTTTCCGCCTTCCGCCGAAATGGTTGGTGGTGCGGCCCGATGATCGACGCGGCCTGGCTGGACGAAGAACTGAAGAGTGACCCCGACTGGACCCGTTGCCTCGAAGTGGTGGAGCGTGCGAAACGATTGGCTCAACGATGGCAGACGCCAGGATTCGTGGAGTCGGCAGTACGTGCCTCCGCAGTGATCCGAGATGAATACCAACACGAACCACACGCCGCCTTGCAAGCACTGGACGCATTCCTGGCGGCGTCCGACGCCCATCCGCCCAGATTGCTGGATGCCCGCGCGGCAGTGCTCTTCCACCTCGGAGATTACCCAGCCGCCATCGCGGTTTGGGACGCCATACTCCCCACGTGGCAGCCGGTGAACAGCCAAGATCGCTACCCGGCTTTCGCATGCAGACTGCACGCGATCGCGCTCGCCCGGTTGGGCGACCTTTCCAAAGCTGCGGAAGGTTTCGTCGATGCGTGCAGGCGATTGCCCCGAGAAACGCAATCGCCGCAATGCGCCGGCTTACTGGCGGATGCCGCGTTGAGTTGGTGGACGGCAGGCGAACGCGGCAAGGCGCTCGCGGTGTTGTCCGACGCGGTCCTACGAGCCGACGAACTACCCACCGGCCACTCTGATCTGCTCGCGTTCCGGATGCGTCGCATGGTTGGAAACCTCGTGTTGTTGTTGCACAACCAGATGACCGGTTGGTCCGTTGAAAATCAAGCGCAACCACCGATCGGAGCGATGAGCGACCTCGCTACACCCGAGGCATTCCGAGATTTGCCGGAAGGCCGTTACGAATACGTGTGGACGCTGCTCCGTCGGTTGGGCAACTCCATCGGTCACGATGTCGAGATCCCGCCCGCGAGACGATCTCAGACCGAAGGCCCGCCGTTGACAGTCTCACGATTCTTCGATGCGCAGACCGCGATTGAGACGGCCTGCCGACGAGGGACGCTCCACGAGCTGCCTCGACTCGCCCTCATCTTGGATTACGAGTATGCCCAGGGCCAAGAGGTTCTACGTCGGCGAAGGGTTACGGAAGGATTGCCACCGCTAGATGCCCCGGTGCTGACAGGCTGGAAAAGCGACATCGCGGGGGAAAACCTCTTCCGGGTTGGAGCGGTGATCGCGGCGGCCAAAGGGAACCTGCGCCAAGCCGTAGGCTCATGGAGGTCAGATGCGGCAACTTTCCAGTGGGGAGAACCATTTCAACTTTGGCTTGATCGCACCGTCGATCTGTTTGCAACTCCTCTTTCGGAAGCTTGTGATCGGCTTCGCAATGACATCACCAGCTTGTCTGCAAACGATGGCCTGCTGACCGCCACCCGTGTTGCGACCGATTTCCAGGCATCTCCGAGAGATAGCGCACGTTCGCACGTGCAGCTATTGCTGGCGCTGGCTCCCAGTTTTTGGCGAACGGCAGCGGGATTTGTCTTGGCCGAGTTGTACGAACGCATTTGGCGTCGTCACGCATCGAACACAGCAATGCTGCTCACTCCTCGGACGACTGTCCCGGCCTTGTTGGAAGCCTGTGAGGCAGCGAGATTCGGTTTTGCCAAGGCCGCTGGAATCATCATTGCAGCAATCCCGGCAACAGACCTACGCACGAGTCGAAACTTGCAGGAAAGTCTCCGGCAACTGCGAGACGACAACCTCCCCATCGGCCGAGTTCCCAATCCGTTCCAATCATCGGTGAGCCCCTGATGACCACTCCCATCCAAAAGATTTCCGGGGTCGGTCAGGGCACGCCGAACACCCAGCGGACAGCGCCTCAGAGGAATGCACCATTTTCTTGGGCCGCTCGGCTCTCAACCGATATCTGGGCGAAGGGACAAGTTGATGAAATCGTTGTTTTCCGGATAGAGATCGTGGATGCAATTCGCCGATTCCATGTAGGACAAGAGCGAGAAATACTGACCCGCGAGCCCTTTTTCCAGGTGCTCGGTATCGATCTTCACGCGGTGCGCCTCATGCGCGTGGTGTTTGTTCAGGAACGTTTGTTTGAACGCTTTTCTCACCGGCGTTCCGTATAGGGTTGGCAGGCTTGGTGATGCTCGCTTGCATGGCAGCCTTGCGGCTGTTCTTCGGGGTGGCCACGCCGACGGAGACGATCTTCGACCGGCTGTTCCTGTTCCTGGTCGCCGACCACGGAAGTTCATGCGTTCCAAATCCCCCGGTGGCACAACGCCGCCCGAGGGTTTGCGACCGGCCGCTCAACCGTGCGCCGATCAGGAACAGCCCCAGCAAATCAACCATCGACCGTCGCCGTGCGTGAGAGCGCCGGGGCATCTGGCACTTTGACTCGAATGATCACTTGGTTCCTCCAGAAGAGACGGCAACGGGAGGACCATTTTCACTGGAACCTTCGCTCATGGAATTGGCCAGCGGGCTGCACGGTCTCACCCACGACCGCCCGTCAAGCCGCCGCCTGAACCTGTTCACCCACGGAACAGAATCTGCCCGAAGCCGTCAACAAACGCCTGATAAAGTCTCGGGAGTAACGCACCGTGAACATCGCCAACGCTCAAAATGAGGTGCTCACAGCACCCACGATAGGATGGGTCGCTCGCCGTAAGCTGTTGATTTCTAACGCTAGGGCTCTTTCGGTGCGTAATTTCCGAATCTATTGAGTATCCATTACAAAGTCATAAGTTATGACCTTCTTAACTCATGCATAATCACGGATTTCCTGTGAATGCGTGCAGAGAAGTCTCCCATGAAGCGATGTAGCGTCCGAGTACGCTAGAGAACGAGGCCTGGTTCAAGGAAGTGAGCCAAAGACACTTTGATGCGTAGGTGTGAAGTTCATCCGGGCTGGTTTGCTCGTGCTCCCCCGCGCGGCAGCGTCGGGCCTGCAGCATTCTCCGCTTGTGCACAACAACATTTGGATCGTGTGCGGTGCTTGTCGTCTGTCTTGTGTACTACCGTTTGCTTATACTTCATCGCTAAGAGGCCGTTCACGTAACCGCAGCTTGCCTCTTGGGTACAACCCGTATGCA
The DNA here is from genome assembly GCA_937873255.1 of uncultured Verrucomicrobiota bacterium. Taxonomy (GTDB): domain Bacteria; phylum Verrucomicrobiota; class Verrucomicrobiia; order Chthoniobacterales; family SZAS-18; genus CAHJWO01. The sequence continues at coordinate 5,075 of CALMVM010000364.1, forward strand.
GAAGGATGCAGTTGATGAACATTGCCACCGTGTGTCGGGTGATAGGGTTGTTTGTTCTGACGATGACGCTCGCCGCGATGGCATTTTGAAGGTCGCGATCCACTCGATCTACTTTGGCTGTCCGATCGAATGTGCGGTTGTTGTTCGATTGGTTTCCCCTCACTTCATTCCTTACTGTCGGCGGAGCCGACTTCCCCCGCGCGTAGCGGGGTGGCGCGAAGCGCCGGGGGCGCGTCCCACTCGAAGCTTGCGTAGAGTGGGTACTATATTACGGCTTTAGCCGTCTTGTTTGGATTCCCTGGCGTGTGTAGCCGGAGGCGTAACATCGCCACCTTCATTGCGGCTTCAGCCGCCTTGATGAGAAGGCAGATGGTCACTGTGGATAAAGGTGGAGAGTGGAAAGGGTGGTTGTGCTGCTGATTCCAAAGGGTTTATATAAACTTTCGCGGTTCGTTCCTCCCATGTGCACACTTTCGCTGCCCGTTCCTTCCACCCGAGGGAAATTTCGCGGTTCATACCCACCACCTTTCCATTTTTAACCGGGTGAAAATAT
>CALMVM010000364.1:5637-8625 GCA_937873255.1 uncultured Verrucomicrobiota bacterium
TCACCCTTCACTTTCGCGCTCCTTGCCCTCCAATCACGCAGACTTTCGCGGCTGATTCCTCCCAGTTTCGCGGCTGATTCCTTCCTCCAGGATAAACGGGACGTTCGCGGCTGGTTCCTCCCAGCAACCTGAGACAAGCTTAGGAGGAGACTTTCGCGGCTGATTCCTTCCACCCAGCCGACTTTCGCGGCTCATTCCCTCCACCGGGGAGTTGCTGCAGCCGGTCACGTTTTTCGATGTTTGCTTCGATAATTTCCTGCACCAGCATGTCGGAGGGGAACAGCGTCCACGTGGCACCGATGACCGGGCGTCGGCCTCCCTGGCTTGCGCCGTAAACGGGTTTTTCGACGTAGGGACCGCCGGTGCCGGCTTCCGCCCCTTTGGGAAGCGGCACCAACACTCCGGCCATCGAAAGTTCACGTAATGCGGAGCGGACCTCGGTGATGTTTTCCCGGAAGCGCTTGCGCCGCAGCACGCCGCTTTCGTTGAGCACGGTTTCCAGGTCGAGCGTGAAGCCTTTGGGCGGACGCATCCCGTCCGCCCACACCCGCCGCTTCTCGGCGTTGATGAAGAGGTGGGAGAGCCGTTCGTAAATCCAGCGTCCCAGCGGGGAAGGGAGCGCCATGAGCCGCCGGTAATTGATGCTCCGGTATTCCTGCTGGAGGATAGCGGCGGTGGCCAAGGGATGCAGGATCACGCAACGCAGGGATTTCTGCCCGTCGCCCGTTTCCTCGTCCACCGCGTAGTATTCCGAGAGGATGCCGGATTCGTGCTGCGCCTTTTTACCTGCCTCGTTGAACTCCAGGCTGACGGTCGCACCCCGGCAAACCCGCAGGGCCTCGTCGATCTCGGAAAGTTTGAAGGCGTGGCCGCGCAATTTGCCATCCACGCCGGGAACTTTTTCGGCCAGCACGTTCTGGAGCTGGGAAAGGGTAAAAGCCAGGCGCATTTGCTTGTGGCCCTGCTGGTGGCCCCACAGCGAGGAGGCAGCCAGTTGCTGCACCGCCATGTAGCGCAAAGCGCGTAAAACCAATTCCTCGCGCTCGCCCGGAAAAACCAGGAACGGGCCTTCTGGCGTTTCAATGGCGGCAGGTTTGAGCGCCAGGCGGTACTCATCACCCCGGTGATGGAACTCCCGTACGAGGATCTCGATGGTTTTGCGGCGGCGCTGGCTCGTGAAAAGGAACTTCGGGATGGCGTCGAACAGCTCGACCGTGTGGGAATATCCTTCCTGGTTCTGGGGAAAGAAGTTTCCCAGGAATTCCATCTGGCTGGCCGCGACCGGCTCGACGGACTTGAACTCCTCCTTGGGCGGATAAGGATGCGCTGCCGCCTGGATCAACGTGCCGGTGCCCTTGGCGGGCCGCGCGGGGACCGGGGTGCCGGCGCTCAAGCCGAGTTGTGGTCCCTCGTCTTTGCCCCGAGCGGTTGGTTGCTTCTTGCGCATCCTTCGGGAGGGTTACCGCTCGTGGCCCGTGCCTTTGCGCGGAGGGTTGCTCGCGGGGTTGAATGTCCGGCTCTGTTCCCGGCCTTGCTCGTGCCGGTGGAGGTGGGTTTTCAAGGCGGGATGGACCACCTTCATTTCGACTATCATCCCGCCGAGAATTTCTTTTTGCGGAGTGAACGCGCCGGATCGGGCGAGCGCATCTGCCATTCCGGTGTTCTCCCCGTAGTTCTTGACAAGAACATTGCCGGGCTCGGGCGCGTGCCGGGGAGCGTCGGCGGTGATTCGGTTCCCCGGCTCTCCGGTGGCCGCATCGTGCAGCCGGAAGGCCGGCGTGGGCTGACCGGGCCTGGCCGGATCGATGCCGACGGTGTTGTCCCGGTCGCCAAAGCGAACGGTAACGGGCGGGCCGCTTGGCTCTCCCTGAAAACCTGCTGCCGCCAGGTAGGTCGGCGGCGTGGGCGACGGAGGTGGCGTCGCCTTTTCCTGGTTCACGGCTCCGGGCTGAACTCCGGCTGCGGGCAGTTGCGGGTGTTGCGGCCGCGCGGCACTCCCGGTTGGTGGGTGTTCAGATTGTCGAGCATCTGAGAGATGAAGGCTTCGGTCTCGGGCGAGAGGCGGGAGTCCGCGGGCTTCTCGGATGGCTCCGGGGCTGGCGGTACCGGCGGCTTCGTGTCGATTGATGGCGGCGTTGATCCGGTGTTTGATGCGTTCATAATCTCCTTCGCTTCCAAGTTCGGCTAAATTGCCCCAACCTGCCAGTTGTTTCGTGGCGTTCATGCCGTCGCGGCGGTCGAAGATGGAAAGACTGACTTTCTCTCCAAAGTGTTCGTGGATGGCGGTTAAACCGATAGGGAGATTGCCTTGCACGCTCGCCATGGCGACAACTCCAGCACCTCGTCCTTCCCGCTCGAAGCGCCCGAACGTGTTTTCCAGGGCGACCTCGGGCTGCAGGTGGATCGCCACGATCCGCACCTTCAACCCGGCGTCGAGCGCCGCCTGAATCTTGGCGATGGCGGGGCCGGGGGTGGCGAGCTGCCCCTCGTAGACCACCCGGACGTTGCGTTGGAGTTGGTTGTTATCCAGGATGGCGCTGGTCTTGCCCGCACCGGGAATACCGGTCAGAAAGATGGCGGTGTCGCGCTCCGGGTAGCTCGTGTCCGCCACGGCGCGGCGAAATTGCTCGCTGGCGAGCACGGCGGCACTGTTGTGCAGGGGAATGTTGTAGGTGGTCCGGCCTTCGCGTGACGCGCTGAACTCGGGGAACACTTCCTTCATCATGTCGGCGGCGACGTAGCGGCCGACGTGCGTGTCCGGGTGAGCCCGGTAGGCCGCCAGAAAAGGCTCCGGATCGGTCTCCACGGCGCGGGCGACTCGCTCCTGGAAATCGGCTCGGAGCGGATCGGAGATCGGACGGCGCTGGATGGGGTCTAGGGGCATGGGCGCTTAAGGGGCGTTTGCCTCCCACACTCCGAGTAGTGCGAGAATCTTGTGGGTGTTCGGTCCGCTGGGATTGCGGTGGCCGCACTCGTAGGATTTGTAGG
>CALMVM010000365.1 GCA_937873255.1 uncultured Verrucomicrobiota bacterium
GCTGTGCAGATTGTGCGCAACATCACCCACGGCTCACGCCATGGGCTAAACTCTTACGCTCCTGCCGGGGCTAAATCCGGCGGGTGATCGCGGAACGATTCGGCGGGAATCGCCACCCTATCCCCGCGCCTACTGCGTGAAAATCTGCTTCGTGCTGAAGTTGTAGAAGTAGCGAGGATTCGACGTGTAACGCGTCTGGTCGTTCGAGTTCGGATAATAGTAAAGAAACGCCTTCAGCGTGAAGTCATACAGGTACGGGAACGCGAACGTCGGCGACGTGTAGAAGAAATGCCCGCTCGCGAAATCGTAGAAGTAAATCCCCCCCTGCCCGTCGCCCGAGTCCAGCCAATACTCGAAGCCCATGTCGAAGTGATAGATGAAGTGTGGGTCGCTCGAATTATAGTTATAGTAACCGAAAATATAGTTGTCGGGGAACTTCAGGTAATACACGCCCTGATCCAGCGCGAACTCGCCCGAGAAAAACGCCGGGTGCGCCACTGGGTTGGTGAACTGCCGCAGCAGCACCGCGAAATCCGGCACGCCGATGCCCGTGATCAGATCGTAGCCCTCCGTGCAGCTATAGATCACGTTGGCACCGGCGGTGATGTCGCGGAACGCGCCAGTACCCAGATAGGGGTACATCGCGGCGTTGAACCTGCTCAGGGCCGGCAGACCCTTCGCGGCGCGGGCCTGATTAATGAGCGCGCACATGCCCGCCCAGCAGGGCGTGCCGACGCTCGTGCCGCCGTCCTGCTCGACCTTACCGTTGAAATAAACGTAGTACCCCGTGTTCGGGTCGCCGTCGAGCGCCACGTCGGGCACCTGGCGCATCTGGTCGGTGCGCACCCCGGTGCCCACCTGCCAGGAGGGCCGGGCGAAATACGTGCTGATTCCCCCGCCGCCGCCGTCGTGGTTGCGGGTGCTCGTCGTTCCCCAGCCCTGCTCGCTGTAGATGGTGCTGCTCGGGTTCAGAAGCAGGGACGTGCCGCCGACGCCGGTGGCCACCGGGTCGGAGGCGGGGTAGATCGCCTCGATGCGTCCCTCGTCGTTGGCGTAAGCTCCCTCGTCGCCGGCCGAACAAAAAATGCTCACGCCATAGGCCGCAATCGAGGTGAACAGACTGTGCACGGCGTTGATGTCGCTGCGCGTCTCGTCGGTGATCTCGCCCGCGCCGAAGCTCAGGCTGATCTGGTGCAGGTTGGTCTGCGCGCCGCTTTGCAAATCGCTGAGTACGCGGGCGTACGCGTCGTTGGAGTTGTCCAGGTCGCCGCAGGCGTACACGACGATCCGCGCGCCCGGGGCGATGGCGCTGGACCATTGCACGTCGAGTGTTTCCTCGCCCGTGGGCTTGCCGATGGTGCGGTTTTCCACGTTGACGGGCACGTAGTTGTCCAGCGTGTCGGGAACGCTGTTGAAGGTCCAGAAGTGGGTCAGGTCCGTGGTCAGCGGCAGGGTGTCGATGATGATGCCGATGCTCTGGCCCGTGCCGTCGAGGCCGGTGGCGGCGATGTCGTACGCCGTGAGGATGTCGGCGGGCAGGAAGGGCGGCGAGCCGTCGGCGGTATTGACCTCCTTGCGCTTCGTGTGCTTGCGCGGGTGCAGGTGCGGCTGCAAGCCGTGGACGCCGTGGACGCGCGCCGCGACGGCGGCCGGCAGGCTGGGCGCGACGGTCGCGGAGGTGCGTTCCTCGCCCTTGTACCGGACGCGGGCGAACTTCGTCTCGAAGGCGCGGGCGAGTTGCTCGGGCGTCCCGTGGGCGATCACCATCGCGCGGGCAGCCCCGGCGGGCGAGACGGTCAACCCCTGCGCGGTAAGCCAATCGGCGACCGTCTGGTAATCCTCCGCCGTGGGCAGGAAGCGCGCGGCCATTTCCTCGCGCGAGATCGTCTCACCGGCCGCCACGCGCCGCTCCAATTCGTCGGCGTTGCGAGTGCGCAGGACGAGTTGGATTTCCATCGTCGCGCCGGCCTCGTCGGCGGTCAGCGTGTCGCGGACGGTTTCGGCGTGGGTGGCGTCGGCCGTTTCGCCCGCCGGGGCAACCGCGCGGAAACTATCGGGCACCCGCACGCGGCCCGGCGCGGTGTAGGTTTGCGCCCGGGTGGAAGACCCGCCCGCCGCCAGCGTCAGGACCAGCACGCCCGCGCGCGACAAACCGATGAACCGTTCAAGGATCGACCACCGGGGATTCGGAGAGAGGGACATGGCGCGAAATATAGTCTTCCCGCCCGGTGCGCGCAAACCCTCGGGAGGACGGATGAGCCCTGCGCAGCAGGGCTTTCCGGCGGAACTTCCGTGCGGCCAGCGAGTAGCGCGCCGACGCTTTCCGCAAAGTTTTTTCACGATGGGAACCATCCTTACAAAATCTTTACAAATCGTTGCGCGCCAGAGCGATTCGAGTCAGGTCGCCGCCGTCCTCGTCGTCCTTCGCGGAAGAAGGCCTCTTGCAAAGGACGCTAC
>CALMVM010000366.1 GCA_937873255.1 uncultured Verrucomicrobiota bacterium
CCGCACATCGAGCAGAAGTGCGCCGTCTTCGCCCCCTCCTGCGGCAGCGTCTCGTCGTGGAATTCGCGCGCGGTTTCCGGGTCGAGGCTCAGGTTGAACTGATCCTCCCAGCGGAACTCGAACCGCGCCTTGCTCACGGCGTTGTCGCGGTGCTGCGCGCCGGGATGCCCCTTGGCGAGGTCGGCGGCGTGCGCGGCGATCTTGTAGGTGATGACGCCTGTCTTCACGTCCTCCTTGTCGGGCAGGCCGAGGTGTTCCTTCGGCGTGACGTAGCAGAGCATGGCGCAGCCGAACCAGCCGATCATCGCCGCGCCGATGGCGCTGGTGATGTGGTCATAGCCGGGCGCGATGTCGGTCGTCAAAGGCCCGAGCGTGTAAAACGGCGCTTCGTGGCACCACTCCAACTGCTTGTCCATGTTCTCCTTGATGAGGTGCATGGGAACATGGCCGGGGCCTTCGTTCATCACCTGGACGCCGAATTCCCACGCGCGTTTGGTCAAGCCGCCCTGGGTCTCCAGTTCGCCGAACTGCGCGGCGTCGTTGGCGTCGGCGACCGAGCCGGGACGCAAGCCGTCGCCGATGGAGAAGCTGACATCGTACGCCGCCATGATCTCGCAGATGTCGTCCCAGTGCGTGTAGAGGAAATTTTCCTGGTGATGTGCCAAGCACCACTTCGCCAGGATCGATCCGCCGCGCGAGACAATCCCCGTCGCGCGCCGCGCCGTCATCGGGATGTAGCGCAGCAGGACGCCCGCGTGGATCGTGAAATAATCGACGCCCTGCTCGGCCTGTTCGATGAGGGTATCGCGGAAAATCTCCCAGGTCAGGTCCTCGGCGCGGCCGTTGACCTTTTCGAGCGCCTGATAGATCGGCACCGTGCCGATGGGCACCGGGCTGTTGCGCAAGATCCACTCGCGCGTGGCGTGGATGTTCTTGCCCGTGCTCAGGTCCATGACGGTGTCCGCGCCCCACTTCGTGGCCCAGCGCATCTTCTCGACCTCCTCCTCGATGGAACTGGCCACCGCCGAGTTGCCGATGTTCGCGTTGATCTTCACCAGGAAATTGCGCCCGATGATCATCGGCTCCAGCTCGGGGTGGTTGACGTTGGCGGGAATGATCGCCCGGCCCCGCGCCACCTCGTCGCGCACGAACTCGGGGGTGATGTAGCGCGGGAGCGCCGCGCCGAAACTGTTGCCCGGGTGCTGCTGATGCAGCACGTTGCGCGCGCCGTTTTTATTTTCCACGGCTTCGTAGGCGGCCTGCCGACCCAGGTTCTCGCGGATGGCGATGTATTCCATCTCGGGCGTGACGATGCCCTGGCGGGCGTACCAGAGTTGGGTCACCGGATGCCCCGCGCTCGCCCGCAACGGCTGCCGTTTCAGACCGGGGAATTGCTCCAGACGACCGCGTTCGCCTTCCAGGCGGTTGGCCGCCACGCTGGCATGATCGTGGGAAAAGTAGCCGTCGTCCTGCGGCTTGATCTCGCGCCCCTGGTAGGAGGTGACATCGCCGCGCGCGACGATCCAATCGTGGCGCAGCGCGGGCAGACCCTGGCGCACGTTGCAATCCAGCGTCGGATCGCCCCAGGGGCCGCTCGTGTCGTAGACGCGGACCGCCTCGTTTGCTTCGACCGTGCCGTTGGGAGTCCTGGTGTGAGCCAACGCGATCTCGCGCAGGGGGACTCTCAAATCCGGATGCATCTGCCCGCTGACGTAGACGCGGCGGCTGTTGGGAAGCTGGTCGCTGCTGTGGGAGCTGAAGGAATCTTTGGCGGCAATCATAAGGCGTGTGGGTGAGGCTGGAGAATCAATCGATGGCTCGTGGAAGCGCTCTGAGGTGGCCACTCTGTTTCGGTCACAAAGGATGTAGGTGAAAGGATCACGGTCGGGCGAAGCACGCCAGGAACAGGGCCATGCTCCAGGGCACGACGATGGCTGCCAACCCCGCCGTTTGGAAGTGCACGCTCAGGAGCGCTCCCGCCAGCGCGCCGACGGCGAAGGCCAGCATGAGACCCGTCAACACCGGCACCGCGGGCGTCTGCGGCGCCGTGGGCGTTTGGTGGTCGGAAGCTTTTCTTCCCAGCGTCGCGGCCAGCACCGAGGTGCTCATGCCCGTGAGGAAGGTGGTGTGGAAGCTCACGCCGCCGCCTTTTCGCAGCGCGCCGTTTTGGATGCCCATTCCCAGACACAGGCAGACCACGCCGGCTTCGAGGCCGACGCGCCCGCTTTGCCAAAGGCAAATGACCGCCGCCAGGAGCAGGGAGCCTTCGAGCAGCAGGGGCAGCCGCAGTTGCCGGACGCTCGTCGGCACGCCGGCGTTGGTGTCGAGCCGGTCGGCCCCGGCGGTTCCCAGCGCGAAGGCCGCGACGGCCAGACCGTTCGCGCCCGCCGCCCGCCACTCTCCCTGGGCCAGATGAACCATCGTCAGCACGGTGTTGCCGGTGAGGTGGCCCGTGAAGG
>CALMVM010000367.1 GCA_937873255.1 uncultured Verrucomicrobiota bacterium
GCCGCCGCAGCGGCATCCTTCGGAATCGCGGACGCATCCGGCGGACCGGACGGTGCCGGGGACGCCCCGCCGGCGGGCGGGAGCTTCGTGCCGGGCAGGAGGTTGTTCAGTTTGTCGAGGCGTTTTTCGGTGGCGTCGAGCAGGGCCAGGAGCCGTTCCTGCGCGTGGCGGGCATACTCGGGCGCGCCCTGCACCATCCTGGCAGTCGAGTTGTAGATCCGGGGCACCACCGCGACACCCAGCAGACCGACGAGCAGGAGCACGATGAGGAAGACCACCAGCACCGCCGAGGTCCGCGACAAACGCGTGCGCGCGGTGAGCATCCGCACGAGGGGTTCCAGCAGGTACGCCAGCACCGCCGCGAGCGCGAACGGCAGCAGCACCGGCTGGAAAAACGCGACCGCTTTGCCGAACAATCCGATGATCCCCAGCGCCACCGCTCCGCCGATGACGATGGCCAAGTAGGTGAAGACCGTCCAGAGGACGCGGCGCTGCCAGGCAGTGGGATAGTTCCTCATGGCGCGCAAGAGCTAAACCGCCCGATACGCTTCGGCAACCACGAACCCTAAAATTCTGGGTCCAAGCGCAGGTTGGCGAGCAGCGTTTCGCCCGCCTGCTCCACGTCTTTCCATTGGTCCGTCGGCGCGACCAGCCAACATTGGTAGACTGTATTCGTCACGCGTTTCGCCACGAACACGATCTCGGCGATGCATTTTACCCCGTCTGTTTCTTCACCCTGCATCTCGCAAACCAAGGTGTACGTTGTGAACGGCATGGCCGGCACGTCTTTCTTTGTCTGCTCGCGAAGCACCCGGTATCCAGAGCCAATCTGGGCAATCCGCGCCGCTGCCACGTCGTCGGCAGGCTGGTCGGTTCGCGCCATCACGTGAATGCCCACGCCTTTGTAGACCCCGACCGGCCCGGTGAACGGCTCCGGGGAACACTCGTAAAACGGGCTCGCCGGGATCACGCACCGAAGGAGCCACTTCTCCGGTCGCAGTATGTGGGCGTGGATCGCTTTCAGTTCTTCCCAGACAAATCCGTCCGGGGCCAGTTCCGGCGGCCCTGCGGAGGCGCGGATCGGACCCACCGCCAGCGCCGCCCCGAAAAGCAGCGCCAGCCACCGTCCACGTGCCCGCCTCGCCAGTCGGCTCGGGAAGCGTTTCAAAATTCGGGGTCCAGTTGAAGGCTTCTCAACATCGTGTCCTCGAACGGCTCGACCTCCTGCCACTCGGCGCGCGGGCTCTTCAAGATCCAGGTGTAGAGCGTGTCCGTCTTGCGGTTGGCGATATAAACCGCTGTGAACACGAACCTTTTCTCATCGGGCTCGCGGTCAAGTTCGTAGGTCAGGCTGTACGAGGTGAACCGCCCGGGGGGTTGGCCGGCACGCGTCCATCCCCGGAGCACCTTTCGTTTGGCAGCCGTGCCGGCGATAATAGCCGAGGCAGCCTCGTCGGCCGTTTTGTCTCCCTCGCGTTGCGAGGCTTTGGAGGCGTAGAAGATAATTCCTTTTTCGAGCCAGCCGGCGGCGGGAAATGCCTCCGGCGAGAAATGGCACATCCCCAGCGCATCCTCCTTCGACAACCAGGCGGCCGGCCGCAGCACGCGCGCGCGGCACATCTTGCAATCCGCCCATGCATATCCGGGCGGCGGGTCCTCTGGGGCTGCACACAACGGTTGCGGGCAGCCCACCAACGCGGCGCCGCCAAGCAGCAGCGCCAGCCACCGTAGGCCTAGCCGACCCGGCTTCATCATCGCATGTTCACATCGCCGCAATCACCCCGTCGCCGAACTCCGAGCACTTCACTTCGGTCGCCCCGTCCATCAGGCGGGCGAAGTCGTAGGTCACCTTCTTGCTGGCAATCGCGCCGTTGAGCCCCTTGATGATGAGGTCGGCCGCCTCGTTCCAGCCCAGGTATCGGAACATCATCTCGCCCGACAGGATGACTGACCCGGGGTTGACCCGGTCGAGGTTGGCGTACTTGGGCGCGGTGCCGTGCGTGGCCTCGAAGATCGCGTGGCCGGTGCGGTAGTTGATGTTGCCGCCCGGCGCGATGCCGATGCCGCCGACCTGCGCCGCCAGCGCGTCGGAGAGGTAATCGCCATTGAGGTTGAGCGTGGCGATGACGTCGAAATCCTCCGGCCGCGTGAGCACCTGCTGGAGTGTGATGTCGGCAATCGCATCCTTGACGATGATCTTGCCCGCCTTCTGCGCGGCCTTCATCTCGTCATTGGCCGCCGCCTCGCCGCTGGCCGCCTTGGTCTTCTCCCAGATGGCCCAGGAGTACGTCTGGTCGGCGAATTTCTTATCGGCGATCTCGTAGCCCCAGTCGCGGAACGCGCCTTCCGTGAACTTCATGATGTTGCCCTTGTGGACGAGCGTCACGCTCTTGCGCTTCTGTGCGATGGCGTACTCGATGGCCGCTTCCACGAGCCGGCGGGTGCCGACCTTGCTGACGGGCTTGATCCCGATGCCGACTTCCAACGGCGAGTCGGCGAGCCCGGTGGCGTGCTCGGCATGGGTCTCCGGGTCGTCGCCGTGGACCCACTCGGCGGTTGCCGCCCCCGTGCCGAAGCGAATTTTCGAAAAATCCTTCGGGAAGGTGGCAGCGAGGAATTCGAGCACCTTCTGCGCGTCGCCCGTGCCGGCCTGGTATTCGATGCCCGCGTAGATGTCCTCGGTGTTCTCGCGGAAGATGACCATGTCCACCTTCTCGGGGCGCTTCACGGGCGAGGGCACGCCGCTGAAATATTGCACCGGGCGCAGGCACACGTAGAGGTCGAGCATCTGGCGCAGGGCGACGTTGAGCGAACGGATGCCGCCGCCGACCGGCGTGGTCAGCGGACCCTTGATGCCCACGAGGTAATCGCGGAACGCCTCGACGGTTTCATCGGGCAGCCAGTTGTCGAACTGATCCTTGGCCGCCTGCCCGGCGAAGACTTCCAGCCACTCGATCTTTTTCTTGCCGCCGTACGCCTTCTCGACCGCCACGTCCATCACGCGCACGCTCGACGCCCAGATGTCCGGCCCCGTGCCGTCGCCGCGGATGAAGGGAATGACGGGCCGGTCGGGAACGTGGAGCTTGCCGTCGGCGATGGTGATTTTTTCTCCGGTGGTGGGGGCGGTGGCGGACATATGGGTTG
>CALMVM010000368.1:0-2892 GCA_937873255.1 uncultured Verrucomicrobiota bacterium
AACTCCACCTCACCCCGGCAGCGGGCCAGTGCCTTCGCGTCGGGCGCGTCCACGATGGTCGGCCGGAGGTCGAGAAGCGAGAAAATGTTCGTCGTGGCCGCGCGGCACTTCTGGACCTGCATGTGCATGCGGCTGATCTGCTTGACCGGTGCGTAAAGAAAGAACAACCCCATCGCCAACCCGAAAAACGCGCTCAGCCCGATGCCCGTATAATGCAGGTAGAACAGCGCCAGCCCCACGCCCGCCGCCGCGACGACCTCCACCATCGGGCTGACGATTTCCATCGCCTGCCGCACGCGCACGCCGGACTCGAACTGCTCCTGGTTCTCCCGCTCGAACTGCGCGACCTGATGGTCCTCGCGCGCGAACGACTTGATGACGCGGATGCCCGCGAAGGTCTCCTGCAAAATGACGGTCATCGTGCCGATCTTTTCCTCCTCGAGCTTGCCGCTGCGGCGGATGCGCTTGCCGTAGACGGCTACCGGCACGATGCAGGCGGGAAACAACGTCAGCGACATGAGGGTGAACTTCCAGTCGAGGCTGAAGAGCGCGATGATCCCGCCGATCACGCACACCGGCTGCTTGATGAGGTCGGAACTGATGAAGGTCATCGCCGTCTGGGCGATGCGGGTGTCGTTGGCCACGCGGCTGATGAGGTGGCCGGACTGGTTTTGCAAAAAGAACCCGAGCGACTGTGAGCTGATGTGCTCGAAGACCTTCTTGCGCAGATCGGCGAGCACGCGCAGGCTGACCCAGGACGAAAGGTAGTTGTTCGCAAAATCGAAGAATCCGCGCAGCAGCATCGCCACCGGGATGGCCGCGCACACGGCGACGATGCCGTAAGGGCCCTCCGTGAGGCGGTGAAAAATTTTTTCGACGACGTTACCCTTGCTCGGGTCGAACGCGGGATTGGTGGCGTGGTCGAAGACGCTCTTGGTCAACAGCGGCAAAGCGGCGTTGCAGAGCGCGAAGGCCATCCCGGCGAGTTCGGCGGCGATGAGGCGGCCCTTGTACGGCGCGACGTAGCGGCCCAGCTTGCGGAAAAAATCGACCGTCTCGCGGAACGTCCCGCCGCGCGCCAAGCGGTCGTCGGGATCGACCATGGCATCGACGATGGCGGCTTCGAGGGAGGTGTTGCGCGGGTCGTCGGCGATGCTGGTGGCCGTTGCCGCCAAGTCGAGATCGCCGCTGGCGAGTTCATCGGTGGGAGAGGGCTCGGGCGTCATGATCGGGGACGGAGGTGCCAATGGCGGTCGGCGTCGTAAAACAGGTAATCGTCGTAGGAAACTCTGGCCGGATGCAAGCTATCCCGGAGTGATTCCACGTCGTGACGGGGCAGGGCAGCGCCCGCTGAAGCCGGCACCGACGCAAGGTGAACAGAGAGAAAACGTCCGCGATCCTTGCGGGTGACGAACCGGAAACGTCCTCGGGCGTCGGTCGTGGCCGTGGCGATGGTGGTCGGCTGCGGTACTCCGAAAATGAGCATCGCAAAAGGAATGTCGCCGTAGTCGCCGGGCGGACGGTCGAGCGCGAGCGGCTGACCCGCCGCCGGGGCGCGTGCGGAACTGCGAACCAGCGTGCCGCTGACTTCCCGGAGCGAGCCAGCGCATCCGGTTAAAATCAGGCCGCACGCAACGAAAAAAATGGCACTTCTCATCGGACGGCAGGGACCCGAAGCCTATCACTTTGCGTCCGCCCCTTGCGGCGACCGGATCGGCACCTGCCCTATACAGTCGATCACCGCCTGCGTCGAGATGGCTTCCATCGGGCCTCCGGGACTGACCTCGGCGAACTCCCGCACGGGTGCGCTGCCGCCGGATTGGAGCACGACGGCGTCGGCATGACGCGGACGCCAGTGAAAGGGATTCGTCGGTCCGAACAGCGCGATCTGCGGCCGGCGGAACGCGGCGGCCAGGTGCATCGGACCGGTGTCCACGCTCACGAACATCGCCGCCCGCGCGAGGGTGGCCGTGAGCGTCAGCAAATCGAGACGGCCGGTGAAATCCGCGCACAGGTCGGCGTCCTGCGCGAGCGCGGCGCGGATTTGCGCGAGGTGCGCGGTCTCGAACGCGTCGCCGCTCCCGCCCGTCAACACGCATTGCAACCCGCGTTCGCGGCCGAGGAAACGGATGACCTCGGCCCAGCGTTCGGGCACCCAGTATTTTTCCGAGCGCGCGCTGCCGGGATGCACCACCGCGAAAGACCAGTCCGCACCGATGCCGGCAGCGTCGAGGAATGCGTCGGCCCGCGCCGCGTGTTCGGGCGGCACGCGCAGGGCCGGGCCGTCGGCGATGTCCTCCGGGATCGTCAGCCCGAGTTCCTGGAGGTGGTCCAGGTAATGATCGACCGTGTGCCGCGAACGCACGGAGCTGTCCATCGCCGCGTTGTAGACCCACCGCCGCCAGCCGCCTTTGCGCAACGCCGGCCGCGCGACCACCCGGCGGTTGGCGTGGGCCACCAGCGTCATCAACGCCGAACGGTCCCGCCCCGTGAAATCCACCGACGCGTCCCAACCGCCGCGCGCGAGCTTCGTCCACACGCGGAAATTGCCGCCCCGCGCGCGGTAGACGAGCGCCTCGTCGATGCAAAATCCCTCCAGCGCGGGCAGGAGCGCGGCGGTGTTCTCGTGGACCGCCAGGGTGACGTGCGCGCCGCCCGTTTTCATCGCCCGCAGGGCGGGGGTGGTGAGCACGAGATCACCGATGCGCTTGAGCTGGAGGGCGAGGATTTTCAAGCGGCCGGGATGGCGATCCGCGCGTTGCGTTCGGCGCTTTCCACCGCGCCGAAGACCATCGCCAGGCTTTGGATGTTGTCGGTGCAAATCGTCTCGGGAACGGCCCCGGCGCGCACCGCCGCCACCAACTCGATAATGCCATAAATAACTACCAGCAA
>CALMVM010000368.1:2902-6252 GCA_937873255.1 uncultured Verrucomicrobiota bacterium
CGCCACGAATTCCGCGATGATCGACGCGTGCCCCTCGCTCCGCGTTGGAAAATCCGCCGCCGGCACCTCCACGGCGCGCGTCGGCCGCTGGAAACCATCGCCGCCGTCGAGCACCTGCGTCTCGACGGGAACCGCTGCGAGGCCGTATTCCTGAGCGCGTTTGCGGGCGGTCTCGGGGTGGAGATCGACGAGGGCGGCGAGCGTGAGGTCGGGATGTGCGACGATGTGCGGCAGCCAGGAGCCGCAGATGCTGCCGCAGCCGACGAGGAAGGCGCGCAGGGGAGGGTTGGCCATGGCAAGGTCGTCATGCCACCGGGAGACGCCGGGGGCAAGGAGGATTCGCGTGGTGGGTTGTGAGTTGTGGGTTGTGGGTTGTGAGTTGTGAGAAGAGGCAAGCAGCCTCGACTGACGCTCCCCTCACAATCCACAACCGCCTTCGGCGTTTTGCCTTGCGCGCCCTCGTCCCCCGGCGATGATTTCCACCATGCCGCTGCTGCCCAGGCGAATCTTCGTGACGGACTACCTGGGCCTGTGCAACCGGCTGGAAGCGATGACGATGGCCTTCGCCATCCAGGCGCGGCACGGCCACGAAATCTGCGTGGACTGGCCGCAGCTCGATGCGCTGGAAATCGACGGCACCGCCATACGCAGCCCGGGATTGTTGTCACGCGTGGGACTGCTGCGGCTGCACACCTGCACGCGGGCGGAGTTCGACGTGCTCGGGCGCTGGCGCAACATTTATCTGCGCGGGCCGGAGGGGCCGGATGAGGTGCTCGACCCGCTGTTTTTGCCGACTGCCCGGCGCGTGCGAATGCGGCCGGCGTTCGCGCGGGTGGTGGACGAGGCGTTCGCGCCGTTCGCGGGTCGGCCGGTGGCGGGCGTGCACATCCGGCGGGGGGATTTTACCCTGGCGGACGAGGACGTTTACGACGTGAACGCCACGCGCTTCCCCGCCGTGCCGACGTGGTGGTACGAGTGGATGATGGGCCGGCTCGTGGAACGTCAGCCGGACACGGCGTTTTTGCTGTCCTGCACGGGCGACTCGGAGGAATTCCGCGCGCTCAAGAAAAATTTCGATGTGTTCGGGGTCAACGCGACTTCGGCCTACCCGTTCCAACGCGAGGGCCACCACGCGCGGGGGCATCCGGTGGCGGATCTGTTTGCGTTGTCGCGCTGTTCGGTGTTGCTGGCGACGCCGCGCTCGACGTTTTCGCACTATCCCGCCAACGCTCTCGGCGCGCCGACGACGTGCCTCCTGCCCGCGCGGCAAATGTCGCGGCAAAGCACCGGCTTCGGCGTCGCGCGGATGTACGGCCAGCGCGCGCCGGCGTGGTTCCGCGCGTGCCGCGACGGCTTCGGCATGGAAGAGGGCAACGACGCGAACTTGCCGGAAGTCCTCCCCGCCGATGGAACGCTCCCGGTTGCCAACGCCGGTTAGCATCCGATGATGAGATACGAGAGGCAAGCGACGGCGAAATTCTTACCCTATCTTCTATCTCCTATCTTCTATCTCCTAATTTTACATGCCCTCCCGCCGCATCCTCCTCGCCGACGACCAGGCGGCCATCCGCGACGCCCTGCGTTTCCTGCTCAAAGGCGAGGGCTACGCGACCACGCCCGTTTCGTCGCCCGCCGAGACGCTCGCGGCGATTCAGAAGGAAGAGTTCGACCTCGCCTTCATCGACCTTAACTACACCCGCGACACCACCAGCGGCCAGGAAGGGCTCGACCTCCTCGGCAAACTCCTCTCGCTCGAAGGCGCGCCGCCCGTCGTCGTGATGACCGCCTGGGCCACGGTCGATCTCGCGGTGGAGGCGATGCGGCGCGGCGCGCGGGATTTCATCCAGAAACCCTGGGAAAACGCCCGCGTCCTCGCCACGGTGCGCACCCAGCTCGAACTCTCTGCCGTCCGCCGCCGCAACGAACGCCTGGAAGCCGAGAACGGCATCCTGCGCCGCGAATGCGAGGGCGACGCGCCGTCCGGCCCGGGCGGGGATTTCGTGGCGCGTTCGGCCGCGATGCGCCCGGTGCTCGAAACCGTCGCCAGCGTCGGCCCGTCGGCCGCGCCCGTGCTCATCACCGGCGAAAACGGCACCGGCAAGGGGCTCGCCGCTCGATTGCTGCACGCGGCCAGCTCGCGCAAGGACAAGCCGCTGGTGAGCGTCAACATGGGCGGCCTGAGCGAGAACATCTTCGAGAGCGAACTCTTCGGGCACGTCAAAGGCGCGTTCACCGACGCCAAGGCCGACCGCGTGGGACGCTTCGAGTTGGCCGACGGCGGCACGTTATTCCTCGACGAAATCGCCAACGTCCCGCTCGCCCAACAGGCCAAGCTCTTGCGGTTGCTGGAAACGGGTGAATTCGAGCGCGTCGGCTCCTCACGCACGCAAAAGGCCGACGTGCGCCTGCTCTCCGCGACCAACGCCGACCTGCGCGCGGAGGTCGCCGCCGGTCGTTTCCGGCAGGACTTGCTTTACCGCCTCAACACCGTGGAACTGCGCCTGCCGCCCTTGCGCGACCGTCCCGAGGACATCCCGGCGCTGGCGGCGCATTTTCTCCAAAAGCATCTCGCCCGATACCGCAAGCCGCGCCTCCAGGGACTCGACGATCAGGCCGTCGCCGCGCTGCTCAGCCACGACTGGCCCGGCAACGTGCGCGAACTCGACCACGCGATGGAACGCGCCGTTCTGTTGGCCGCCGGCGACGCCATCCGCGCGGCCGATCTCGGGTTGGGGGCGAACCTCGCCGCCCCCGTCGCGTCCGGCGGGGGAATGGCGTTGGAGGACATGAGCCTGGAGGTCGACAAAATACTCATCCTGCAGACGCGGGAGGCCCCCCGCGGCCGGGCGAACCACGCGGCGGCGGCGGGGAACTGGCGCGACCGGTACGCGTACCAGCCCAGGGCCTGGGCGCCGTTGGCCGAGGAGGTCGCGAGCGTGGCGGCCGCGAAGCGCGCGGCCTCGTCGGGCGGGATCGCCACGCCGGCCCCGCCGCGGGCGGCGGGCCTGCCGGCCGCGACGGTGTTGCCGTAGGCGACGCGGCCGCTCTCGCTGTCGACGAAGATGCGGCGCAGCGCGCCGGTCGCGTCCTCCTCCATGCGGGCCGCGGCGGCGGTCTCGGCCTCGACGAAGCGGCACTGCTTGCGCAGGCTCGCGGCATAGCCCTCGATCACCTTCAGCGGGCCCTTGCGGTCGGGCGACCAGTCGGCGGCCGCGCCGAACCACCGGGCGGCGGTGGACCAGTCGCGGTGCGCGTAGCCGTACCAGCCGAAGGCCGCGGCGGCCGGCACGGAGCGCTTGGCCGTCGCCACGGCCGACAGCCGCGCCAGCAGCGGCGGAGGCAGGTCGCCC
>CALMVM010000368.1:6262-6607 GCA_937873255.1 uncultured Verrucomicrobiota bacterium
TCGGCCGCGATCTCGGCCGCCATGTCGCCCAGGGCCGGCGCGCGCACGCTCCAAGCGTCCACGAAGGCGAGGGCGTCGGCGTCGCGGCCGAGGGCGCGCATCGTCAGGGCGAAGCCTTCGAGCGCCTTGGGCAGCAGGCCCGCGTCGCCGCCCGGCGCGGGGAGATCGGCGAGCGCGACCGCGCGCTTGAAGGCCGGCAGGGCGGCGGCGGGCCGCTTCGCGGCGTAATGGTACCAGCCCAGCGCCGCGGCCGCCCCGGCGCCCGGATCCTCGGCCACGACGGCCGCCGCCTGGGCGAGCCTGTCGGCCGGCATCGGCTCGGCGCCCGCCAGGGCGGCCGTCGCG
>CALMVM010000369.1 GCA_937873255.1 uncultured Verrucomicrobiota bacterium
GGCGGGGGACTCGACGAAAGCCGCGCACGTTCCAGACGGCGCGCGGTGCGCAGCATCTTGGCGGCCGCCTTGCGGAAGGACTCTTGGGCATCCAGGCTGTCGTAGGACTGCCGCAGGCGGCGCAGGTTGTCCAGATCTTCGCGGCTGGGCAGGCGGCGCTGGGCATCTTCCGCACGCTGCAGGATTTGCTGGGCGCTGTTTTCCGCCCGCCGCAGCATCTGCTCGACGCAGTTCAGGAATTCGTTTTGCACGCCGTGCGCCTGCTCCAAACAATGGTAGGTGGCGGCCACGTAATCGCGCACCTGTCTGACTTCCTCTTCCTTTCTGTCGCTGATCCGGCGCAGGAAATCGGCCCGCAACTCCTTTTCCTGATTACAGGTGGCCGTCAGGTTGGCCGCCAGCGTGGTCAGCGCCAGGCGCTCCCTGCCCATCTGGGTGATCAGGCCGGCGAAGGCGGTGAAGTTGAGGTGGATCAGCAGGGCGAGCCGCACCGGGAACGTGTCGCTCTCGGTCGACGCGTAACCCCAATCCTCCAAAACGCGCAACGCAGCAATGCGCAGGTGGGGAGGCATCCCCTCGAGCAGCAAGTCCAGGATTTTCTGGTTGGTTGGTATGTGCATATTATTGGAGAAAGCCTGAGGCGAATTCCGCGTGCGTGGCGGTTTTTTTGGCGGGAATCAAAACGCTCGGCAGCCGCGTCGCCGTTTCGTCCTTGAACTTCAGGCCGCGCGGCAAAAACACGTCCGCGTGCTGGCGGAACTGGAGTTCCATGCGTCCCATGGCGTCCTCCAACTCACAACGGCACAATACCCCGTCGCCGGTCTGCCAATCCTCATAAAGCACGGCGTCGCGGAAGCCCACGGCGCTACCCTGGGTCGCCGCCAAGTGGGCCAGGCGGTTAAAGGTCGGCTTGCTGACGGCAGGCACGTTGATGGTGACGGCGCCCAGCCGGTCGAGCTGGCGCATGACCGGGGTGCGAGGGAAGGACCCGTTGGCGGCGATGAGCGGGTGGTTGACGAGTACCCAGCGCGTCACACCTTGGGCGCTGAGCTGATCGATGGCCCCGCTCAAATTGATCAGATAGTCGAGGTCATCCAAGGCAATGCAGACCGCGACGATTCCGACACCCTCGAGGGCAGCCTGCCGCAAAAAATCCGTGCGCTCGGCGGCTGCCAAAAAATTGCGGTCCGCCTGCGCGCGCTGGTCGATGAGATACACGGGGGCAGTCGAGCGACGCGCCGCGGTAAAGACAGGCAAATACTCATCCACGGCCGTGCTCGCTTCGGCGTAGAAGTTCTGCACCTGCAGAGGATGCCGCTGTTGAAATGCCTCGTGCCGGTCATCCAGGTTCGCACCCTGCCAGTCGATGCCGCTGCGTTCGAGCGTGGTGGCGAGATACTCATAAAAAGTCGTTTTTCCAACGCGCCCCTTCGAGAGCGGATTGATGACGACGAGGCGGGTGGGTTCCGGAGGCAAACTGTTAAAATCTAAAGGTTCGTGTTCAAGTGGACGTTTTTTGGTGGTCATGTGGGTTTGGGTTGGTGTTTGGATGAAAGAAAAAAGGGGAACGGTTTAGCTGGCGACGAAGGCTCTGGCTTGGTGCACGGACAGGCCGTAGTCCCTCACGAGCTCTGCCTCCGAGATGGGTTGTTTCGTGCGCCAGTTTATTGCCCCGCCCTCCCAGTACCCCACATGGGCTGGTAGGAGGGCTTGAGCCTGCTCGGCGAGATCCTTCATTTGCTGGAGCGCCGAGGGCCGGCCCGGCGGGGTGGCACCCGCCAGCGCACGCGGGCTGATCACGGCGGGCGGTGTTTGTCCGACAAGGGGCGGACGCGGGGCACCGGGTGAACGCGCAACGACTGGCAACGCTGGCTCACGCCGCGGCTTGACGGGTCCGCGCGGCCGCACGGCCGCCAACGGGCCGACGCAGGAAAACCGCGGCAACGCCTTGCGTGGAGCCCCCCGCCGCTCGGGCGGCTGGAGCGGCAGCCCTAGCCGACGGCGGATCGCGCGAAGCAGGCGCAGGTCGACCTGGCGGGCGCTCGCCTGATCGGCGCGCAGTACCGTGACGACGCGCCCCAGGAAATTTTCGAGCGTGCTCGGGTGCGTGGCCACCGCAAGGCTTGCGAGATGTCGTCGCACGGATTCCAGCGATTTTTTATCGCAGTAACGCATTCTCAGAATGGCGTTTACATGCGGCAAAAGGCGCGGAGAAAAGCGGGGTTGCGACCCCGGAGATCGGCAGGGGTTTCGTCGCGGCTTCGATGGCATGGCAGCCTGGTTTTCAAGCAGCCGCCAGGCCGGTCAGGAGAGACTTCCGGCCTTCCTCGTGGCTCCGCCGCACGCCCGGACGGCGGGGTTACGTAAGGTACGCGGGCTCCATATCGCCTCCCCTCCCTTGCCTGAATTTTTCGGAATGAAAATTGCGGCAACAGAGGGCGTCCGCTTTTTGATTCCGCAATTATGATAAAACTTTCTCGTTGCAAAGACGCTGACCAGGCCGGCGAGTATTTCCGTCTTCAACTCCAGGGAGATGACACCCCCACCGGCACGTTCTCTCCAGCACCGTCCTCCCTCGATGCACGGTGGGTCGGTTCGGCCCTTGCCTTGCTCTCACTTAGTCCCCTGACAACCCCGAGTTGCGACCACCTTGTCCGGCTCGCTCGCGGACTGCATCCGTGGGATGGCAGCCGTCTTGCCCCGACGATCAACCGCACGCGTTGCTTTTACGAGCTGATCTGCAGCGCGCCGAAAACCATTTCCATGGCGGCGCTCCTTTTGCCTGACCATCCGACCGCCCGCAAAGTGGCGAAGGCGCACCTGCTAGCCGCCCGCTGCCTGGCTCAGGACGTGGGCCGCTGGATGATCCGGGGGCAGTTCCTGTCCTCGCCATTGGCGGCGGGCTGGCTGGGCATGCTTTGCGGACACACGCACAGCCGCATGGGCGACCCTCATTTGCATCATCACCTCGTCGTGCCCAATATGATGTTCAGCCAGAAAAAGGAATGGCGCGCGCTACAGGTCGACCTCACCGACACGAATCGGCTGCGGCTCGGACTATTGTATGGGCACACGCTCGCGCGCGAACTCCGCCGTGAGGGCTTGGGCGCGGAGTTAGAGATGCAAGCCGGCGGACTGCCGGAACTGCGCTCCCTGCTGCCTTGGGCGCGGACGTTTTGCCAAGCGCGCGAGCACATCTTGCAGGCGGCCGAGGACGCCGAGGCCAAGCGGGCAGCCAACCCCGACGAGGCCGGAGCCGACGATGGGGCCGAGGCCAGCGAAATCCTGCCCCCCTACCCCGCGCACCCTCGTCGCGCCGCCCTGCGGCGGCGTCAGCATCTCGCCGACATTAACCGCCCGGAAAAGCCTCCGCACGCCGACGACCCAACGGCTTTGGGCAGCGAGGCGCGCCGCTGGCGTGGCCAGTTACCCAAGGAAGGCTTGCGCGCACTCCAGCAGATGCTCGACCGAGCGGTGGACGCGCCGGGCAAAGAGTTTGAGGGCGCTGTGCCGCCCCTGGACAAGGCTTTCTTTCGCGGCCTTTGCCGTCGGCTGCCCGAGGGTCGCCTCCCGACCGGCCCGGTTCTCATGCAAGCCGCGGTCTGCGCCTCCGCCGGGCGGCACACTTGGGAAGCCTTGCGCGCGGCGAGCCGCGAGTACTTCGAGGAGAGCAAAAAGACCCGGCAGAAAGTTTTGTCCGAATTCAGAGACCGGGCTGAG
This sequence comes from uncultured Verrucomicrobiota bacterium, assembly GCA_937873255.1. Classification (GTDB taxonomy): domain Bacteria; phylum Verrucomicrobiota; class Verrucomicrobiia; order Chthoniobacterales; family SZAS-18; genus CAHJWO01. Next base: position 3,721 of record CALMVM010000369.1, read on the forward strand.
CGGCGCACGCAGGCCAAGCTGGCCGGTGCCACGCCGCAGGTCCCGACGACCGCAACCCCGCCGCCACCCCCTCCCCCGTCGCCATTATCGTCGCCATCGCCATCCCCACGCCGGGCATCAGGCCGGCGTCGGTGAAGGCACACGCTTTCTGGCGCATCCCCTGCTTTTGATTAGTACCTCGGGCCCGGCCACTGCCAGTTGCCCGTGCCACCTGATCCACCGTCCTTTTTTTGATGCCTACGCCTAACCAGTCACCGCCCGGCAAGGGGGAAGCCTATCCTTCCCTGCCCGGTGCAGACGCTGTCCCGCACCCGCAAGGGGGCCCGGTGGAGCGGGTTTCGTTTGTGTTTCCGGGTGCTCGCGTCTTTTGCCACGAGTGGGATCAGCTCGTGGGTGCCAATTACAGCAGGGAGGCAGAACAACCCACCACCATCGAGTTCATCTTCCCCGCGTTTTTCGCCAAGGCCGTCTTTGAAGGGAACGACCCCTCTTTGCACCAGCGATGTTGGCAGGATTACCTCTGCGGACGTTTGGCCGTCGTCGAGCACCGTCCCGGCCAATGCCGCCTGGACGTCCGCTACATGGATCTCACGGTGGATTTCGACCGCGTTTGGCCTGTTCGGGCCGGGGCGAAAAAGAGACCTCCACGCAGGCAAGAAGATCTCTTTCCTTGACGGGTAGCGGGCACGCACACCGACGCCTTGCTTTGCCCCGCATACCCAGCCGTCCGAACAACTTTTCGGATGGTGTCTGCGAGACCAAGAGCGAGGGGTTCTCAACCGATCCGGGGCGAGGGCGCATCCTCGGGGTTCTGCCAGATGATCCCCTTGGCCGCGTCGGTTTTTTGGCGGGCGATTTCGACCGCCACCGCGTTCCTCTCGTCGAGGATGAATTCTCGCGCCCGTTCCGGACTCGCGAAGGTCTGGGTGGTTCCATCAATCAGTCTGAAGCAGTCGTCCGTTTCTTGGATGACGCCTACCCCCTCGATCAGCCAGTAGCGGACCTCTGAAATTGGTTCCAGGACATAGGCTTTGATGGAATCTTCCATGGTGAGCGGGTTGACCGAAGGAATCGGTGATGTTTGGGGAAAAGGAGCAATCGCCTTGCCACCCTGTGCGGCCCGGACACGACGCCAAGAAAGGTCATGTCGAGACACTCGCCGAGAAGGATTTCCTTGGGGTCACTTCTTCGAAAACGCAAAGACGGCGAGATGGCGATCACCTCGCCATCTTTGAAAATGATTTCGTCTGTTTTCGGCTCGCCTACCCCACAAGGAACAAAAGAGCAGCCTGCGCGCCCGGACGGCGACACGCCTGGGCTTCAAATGCGTTTGGGCGGTCCCGACTTCGAAGGAGGCGGTGGATCAGTGCGCAGGCGACGCACGAACCCTTCCAACGACTCGCCGCAAGCCTCGCAGAAAATCTCTAGTTCCACCACGTCCATCCGGCGCGCCCCGAGTTCATGCTTGGCGATTTGACTTTGGCTCCAGCCGGTGCGTTTTGCCAGTTCGCGTTGCGTAATCCCGGCCCGCTCGCGCGTCGCCACCAACTCCGCCGCGAAGCGGCGGTAAGGCTCGGAATCCAACGCGACGAGTCTTTTTCTCATTTTTTGCTTGATTCTTGCAAAGAATCATGATTCTTTAGAGGAATCATGAGCGGATCGGTGCCATCCAAGTCAGCGCAGAGCCTGCCGCATCTCGGCGCGGATGTCACCCCCGCGATGGGTGCGGATAGCGGCCACTTTGACCCCGCTCTGACGCGGCTGGCTGAGGGCGAGACCGCTTTTCGCTGCTATCGCTACGCGTTGCGCCTGACGCCGGCCCAATCCCAGGCGCTCGCTCGGGCCAGCGGCCAGGCGCGCCGAATTTGGAACGAACTCTGCGCGCTCCTGGCCTGGGCGGAAAACGAACAGCGCCACGGCCGCCGCGAGGCACTCCTGCACGCATACGGAAAGCTGCTGGGCGAGAAAAAGCGCGCGGGCAAGGCCATCGCCAAGGCGCAACGGCTCATGGAGCAGCACGGGCTGCCCGACCTAGGCCGCTGGACCAATCCCCAGGTGGCCGTTTTGTTCCGCAAGTTCGAAGAGTCCCCCGAAGCGGATCTGCACAGTCTCCTCGAAGACCTCGCTCTACTGGACGACGCCGATGACGGTTCCCCCCGGCAGTAACCTGCTGAAGGCGCAGGGTGCCGCCTACCAGATCACCCAATGCTACTGCATCCACGAGCCGGGGCAGGTTTGCATCGAGGACATTGCCATGGACCGCGGCGTCTTTGTCGCCAGCGGCTCGGTGGACGGCTGCGAGGCGAGGCTGGTCAGAAAGGGGCGCAAGGGTGTCATCCGGGTCAGCGCCCGCATTGATGAGATCGGCCGCCGCCGCTTCGCCATCGCCCACGAACTGGGCCACTGGGAATTACACGACGCCTCCCAGTGGTTCGTCTGCTCCGCTGCCGATTTGCGCGACTACAAGAAAAGCCCGCTGGAGACGGAAGCCAACGCGTTCGCCTCGGAATTGCTGATGCCCACCCACCTGGTGCGGCCGTTGTGCGAGACCACCGAGCCCTCGCTTCAGACCATCAGCGACATGGCGGAAAAGTTCCAGGTGTCCTTGACGGCGGCGGCGATCCGCTTTGTCCTGCTCAACAAACACGAGTGCGTGCTGGTGTTCTCCAAGGACGGCGAGGTTCGCTGGTGGTTCGACAAAAAGCGCCGGCACGGCCTCTGGATCAACTCGCGGCAGCCGGTCGATCCACGCAGCCTCGCCGGGTGCGCGTATGCCGGGGAGGACGTGGCCGGGGTTTGCGAGCAAGTTCCCACCGATGTCTGGTTCCCTGCCGCAGACGAGCCGAAAGCCATCGAGGGGTTCGAGCAGACGGCTTATTCGCCCCGCTACCGCACGGCGTTGACGCTTCTGAGCCTTGATGACGCTGGATGAACGATCAGCCAGCCAAGACGGGGCGGCCCACACCGTCGGATCGTCCGCCCTCACGCGGGTGTCCCGCCAAACCCCGAAAAAAGCGTGGCCCATGTCTCCCTTGAACACGTTGTCGCCGACCCGCGAGGGTTTTGATCCGGTGTGGCTTGTGGCCGAGACCAAAACCCTGCCCCGCAGTTGGCACGAATCGCCTGAACAGAAAAAAACTTGTTCCCGAGCGCCGGCCCTTGGCCAAATTTAGAAGTTTTCTTCCTTCCATCGGCGCACGAACTCGCCGAAGCCGAGGTCCTCGTAGCCCAGGCATTCTTCTAACTCCGCGGCGCAATCGCCCAGCCGCCAAGCGAGTTCCACCACCGGGTACAGCCACGCGTGTTCGCCGGCCCGCCCGTAGTCGGCCAGCAGGCGGGCGCGCTCGGCCTCAATGAACGCGCAGGCACGCAGGCATTCGAGGATTTCCGGGCGGCAGCGGCTGGGGCAGGTGGAGCCCTGCACCCAGCGCAAAAGCAGCGCGATTCGCTCGGCCGTGTTCAGGCACTTGGGCTCGAAAGGCAGCAGGCCGGGGTCGCGGGAAAGAATGCAGTCCACGCTCAGCCTCACCGCGTGGACGAAGTTGCCGTGGTGAAAGCCGAGCCAGTGGCCGAGTGCGGCGCGGTAACTAGGCGTCGGCGGCCAGCCTTCTTCCTCGAAGTGGGCCATGTCACGCGCGGCGTCCCAACCGGGGGGCACGACAATTGGTTCCAGGTCCATGGGGTCAACGCGCTCGGAAAAAAGAGAGGAAGGAAGGTTCCCGGAAGTTTTCCGAGCAGGTCATGTACCGGCGACGGACTGCCCGGACTTTGACGAGAGAGGGAGAACCCGTCGTTTTTCGGACGCGCACGCTGGGCAAACGCCCGAAGATTCAGGCGGAAACCGTTTTTGCGGGTGGTCAAGCCAGGTCAGTTGTCCGGACAGACTTTCTGCGTACCGCCGCCCCGCCGGGGTCAGTCGCACGAGCGCACCCTGGTCTTCCCATCCCCCGATCTCCATCAGGCCGGCCTCCACATTTTCAAGCACCGCCCGCGACATTTCGTCGGTCGCGGTATCTGCCCAATCGAGGACAAAACCCGTGGCGAGTTCAGCGACCTTGTTTCTGTGACAATTAGCCTCGATCCGGGCGCGGAGTTTTTTGGTGAGAAATCCCATCGTCGTTTAATTCGGTGGCTACTTGGCGTCGTGGCGCGCTAGTATGAGCAAACTATTAGCAAAAAACTAATTAAAATCAAGTCGCAATTATGAGTTATCTGATATTCGACGTGCAATTGCAGGCGTTGATGGATCAGCACGCGCTGACCCAAGAATTCATTGCCAAGATTGCTGGCGTCACCCAGGGCGCGGTCTCGGGCTGGCTGAAAGGCAGTATCCCCAGAGCCGATGCCCTACTGCGGCTTTCCCGGTATTTCGATCTTCCCATGGACACCCTTCTGACCGGCAGGGTGCTCGCCACCAACGAGGTCCAAGAGATCGTTCGTCCCACCCGTGTCACGCCCGAATTACTCCGGCTAGCCGGGCAGGCAGCGGAGAGCGCCGTCGCCCTTCAGGACGCGCTGAGGAAAATGTCCTGAGTGTCC
>CALMVM010000370.1:0-3924 GCA_937873255.1 uncultured Verrucomicrobiota bacterium
CCTCCCGATAGGACAGCGCGAGGTCAGTCGGTTTGACGGGCATTTTCGGAGAGGTTTCCTCGAAAAGCAGGACCAGGAACGGCCGCGTGACCCACCAGAAGGTCGAGGAAATCAGACCGTATTCCCACGACGGCGTCATCCGGTCCTCGACCAGCAAGGTGTGGATCGGCGCGAGGTAGACCAACCGTGCGGGCGGCCCGTCGGGAAATTGCCGGCGGACCTGCTCACGCAGGCCGAGGTATTCGCGGACGTTGGGTTCGACGAGTCCGTGCCAGACGTGGTAGCGCGCCGCGCCGGCGGTCACGGCGAGCAAACCCAGCGCGAGGCTGCCGGTCAACCAATCCGGGCAGCGGCGGAGGAGTTGGCACGCGCCGCTGACGCCCAGCAGGATCAGCACGGTGTAAAGGCACACCAGCGAACGGAACGCCCCGTTGTCCTCCCGCGCCGCGAGCAACGGCGTGACGCTGAAAAGGATCATCCCCACGGCCAGACCCAAACGCCGGCCCGTGGCGGACCAGCGCATCCGACCGTCCCGACGTGCGATGAGCGCGGCAAGACACGCGGCGGTCGTCAGCGCGCCGACCGTCCATTCCCAACGGCCCGCTTGCAAATGCGCCCACGAGGTCACGCCGCTGCGCAGGATATCGACGAAGAAATGCGCCTTGCTCCCCAGGTCCGTCGCCACGGAAAGCCGCGCCCGCCCACCGGCGGACACCGTCGCCATGCGCGCCAGCCATCCGCAAAGTCCTCCGTAGATCACCACGGCCAATCCACTGACCAGCCAGGGCCGCCACCACGGTGTCGTCCGCGCCGGGGCGGGCGGGTCGTCGTCGGCGGTTCGCCGCCATGCGTCCGCCAGCGTCGGAAACATCGCCAGAGGCACCGCCGCCTGCCACGTGGCGCACGTCAGGATGATCAGGCCGACGGCGGCGAGGTCGCGTTTCCAGCCGCCGGGACCGATCAACAGTTTGCCCGCGACGAGGGCGGAGATCAACGCGTAGGGCACGAACACCCCGGACGCGTACCCCGCATAAATCCCGCAGGCCGGCGTCAGCACGGCCGACGCGGCGACGGTCGCGGCGAAACCGGCCGAATAGCGCAACGCTCTCAGCACGGCAAACATCGTCCACGCCAGCAGCCCGATGCCGAGCACCGCGACCGCCCGCAGCCACACCAGCCGCGCGACCTTGCCGTCGCAGAGGCCGTAGGCGATCTCGTCGCCCCAGGCGTTAATCGGCCGGCCCATGCCCATGATCTCGTTGTGCGCGGGGTCGAAGACCCGTTCGTGGGTCCGGTAGAGGTACTGGTAATCGTCGTTGATGCCGAAGGGACCGCGCGTCAGGACCGTACCGTAAGCGACGAAAAGGAGGCAAGCCATGCCGACGCCCAACGCCAGCCATCGCCAGCGGCGGGGTAGATTTTCGAGAAATTGGGGAATCATGTCGTCCAACCAAGGTAGGGATGGCTCTCCGAGCCGTTCCCTAGATTTTCTGGGAAGGAGAGTGCTGACAGATAGGCACGATCAGTCCAGACAAAATCGGGGAACGGCTCGGAGAGCCATCCCTACCTTGGTTGGAGCGCCTGCAGCGCGAGTTTTTCTTCACGCGCATCCTCACAATTTACTTCGCCGGAACGCCGCCAGACCGCTGCCGAACAGGCCGTGAATCGTTTTCTCCGGGTCCTGCCCGAGAATTTGGAAACAATCGTGCGCCCAGCATTGCACGACGTGGTGATGCGCGTCGCGGCCTTCGCCGATGCCCAGCGTGAGGGTATACGGCTGCGGCTTGAGCGCGGGCCAGTCGAATTCCAAGATCGCGTGCCAATCGCCCGGCTCGGGCAGGTCGAGTTCGGGCGCGCGGCCGTCGGGGTCGCGCAGCACGAGCGAATTTTGTCCGCAGACCTGCTGGCCCGTGCCGTCGCGCAGGAGATAGCCGAAAATCAGGTGCGCGCGGGGTTCGAGCACGCGCACGACGAGATGGACGACCACGCGTTCGCCGGGCACGCGGGTTTGCACGGGGCGGCCGACGGGGTCGGTCACGGCCGCGCGGACGATCCGCAGCGCCCCCTGGCCGCTGAGCTGGGTGTCGGGGAGGATTTTCCAGGGAATTTCCGGCGGCGGCTCGGCAGCCTCGACGACCGTGCGCACGCCGCTGCGCGCGCCCTCGTTGTGCAAGGACTTGAGGTAACGCTCGATCCCCGGTCCGATAGGGCCGTCGTAATCCATTTCGCCGCCATCGAGGATGATCAGACGCGAGCACAACGCCGCGAGTTGGTCCGGCGCGTGGCTGACGATGATCTTCGTGGAGTCGGCGAGAGGGCCGCGCAGGAAATCGTAGCACCGTTGCTGGAAGAAGATGTCGCCGACCGCCATCGCCTCGTCGATGATGAGGATCTCCGGTTTCACGAGCACGAACGCCGCGAACGCCAGCCGCAGCACCATCCCGCTCGAATACTGCCGCATCGGCCGTTCCATGAACTCGCCGATTTCCGCGAACGCGCTGATCTCCCCGTAGCGCGCCATCACCTCGCGGCGCGACAGGCCGAGCAACGAGCCGTGGATGAGCAGGTTTTCGCGGCCGGTGAAGTCCGGGTTGAAGCCGACGCCGAGTTCGAGCATCGACTGCACGGAACCGTTCACCGCGACCGACCCGCGCGTGGGCCGGAGCACGTCGGCGATGATTTTTAGAAGCGTGCTCTTGCCGCTGCCGTTGCGCCCGATCAGCCCGACGCGTTCGCCGCGCTTGATTTCCAGCGAAACGTCCCGCAACGCCACGACCTCGTCGGGCCGCGCGTGGGTCGATTTACCGAGCACCCGGCCGAACAGCGCGCGCCCGGCGCTGCCGAGCGTCGCCTGGCCGGCGCGGTAAACCTTCGTGACCCGCTCCAGGCGGATCGCCACGGACGGCGGCGAGTCCATACGCGCGTTCAGCCGGCCGCCTGCGCGCGGACGACCTCGCGCGGCGAAAGCTGGACGAGGAACCCCTGTTTCCAGAACGAATGCTGGTACGCGTGCCGCAGGCGGGCGGGGTAAAGGAGACGTTCCCAACGCGTCGGCGGCCGGGCAAGCGGCCGGGTCGGCGAGTTGCCGCCGAACGAATCCCGCGCCGGCAACGCACCGAGCACGCGCGCCTCGCCGGTCGTCGGATGGCACAACAAACGCGTGAGCACCGTTTCGAGGTAGCCGAACCCATTTCCGGGCCAGTCGAGCAATTCACCGGGCCGCGCGAGTGCCGCCGCGTCGCGCACGAAATCCACCGCCCGCTCGCGCATCCGGGCGATGGGCGCGCGTAGTTCCGCGCCGTGTTCCTCCTCGCCGTGGACGGGTTCCATCCGGCCGTCCGCGCCCTCACGCAGGCCAACGATGGTGCCGTGCGGCGCGCCGAAAAACAGTTCGATCAACTCCACGCACTCCGACACCAGATCGCGGCGTCCCTCCGGTTCGTCGAGATGGAAAAAGAACGACGATAACCGGCAGCCGGCGTCCACGGCCAGCTTGGCGAAATGCCACGTCCCGAAGTAAAACGCGCGCAACGCCCGGGGTTTCTCGCGGGCGGCGTTGGCGCGCAAATTCAGCAGTGTTTGCAACGCCCGCGCCGACGACGCCTGCCAGCCGAGATCCACCACCGCGAACTCGTCCGCGCGCGCGCCGTTGTAGCTGATCCGGTCTAGATATTTCAGTAGCCGGGTGATTTCGTCGGCGGCGTGGGCGATCAGCTTGCCCTCCAGCGAGACGAACAGCCGATGCATCGCCTGGTGATCCTTTTCCGAACGGAACACGCCGCCACCGGTCGTGACCGATTCGTCCAGCGACGCGAAACCCGCCCGGCGTACCTCGTCGGTCAGCGTTTCCGGATCGAGGCCAACCCGCGAAAGGAAGTGGCGCACGCGCAGGCTCGGGTTCGGCGTGAGCAAAAACGGCATCGC
>CALMVM010000370.1:3935-6400 GCA_937873255.1 uncultured Verrucomicrobiota bacterium
ATTCAGGAGCCGGCGCGAGGCCGCCATCTCGACGGTTTCGACGGCGTAGCCGGCGCGCGCGGCCAGCACATCGCAGGCGCGTTGCAGGTAGTGGCCGTCGCGGGCGAGGAAGAACAGACGTTTGCGTCCCTCCCGGCGCGCCTGTCCCAGCAGCCAATGCAGGAACGTAAAATAAATCGGCCCACCCACCTCGTACCCCAGCCGGTCCCACCATCCGGGGCTGCCGGGTTCGCCGGAAGGTTCGGCCGACGCCCGCGCGCGCCGTACGAGCCCCGTGCAGAGCGAGGACAGGAGATCGTCCTCGGCGTAGGCGGCGGTCCGGCCGCAGGCGTCCGGTTGATCGACGAACGGCAACTGATCGGCGGCCGAGCCCGGGCCGGTCGCGTTCCAGTGCAGGGTGCGGACCCCGCGCTCACGCGGGCGTTCCACGTCGGAATGCAAGTTGTCGCCGACGTGGAACACGTCGGACCCCTCGCAGCCGAGGTCCTGGAGGAGCACGTCGAAAAGCTTGCCGCCGTGCTTGCTCACGCCGCGTTCGGCCGACAGGTAGAGCGCCCCTTTGTCCACGCCGAAGCCGGCGCGCCGGAGCGCCTCCACGATGAATTCGCGCGGCAGGTACATGTCCGACACGTACACGACGCGCGTGCCGATTTTTTCGGCGGCGGACGCGGCGGCGAGCACGGCGGGATTTGGGTAAAGCAGCGCCGTCTCGACCTCGGCTTCCAGCGCCGCCAGCCGGTCGCGGTGAACCTCGGGATCAACCCCGGCCTTTTCGCAAAAGACCTCATAAATGTCCAGCAAGCCGACCTCCTCGTGCCCGGCCTCGTGCAGGCGGCGGTCGCGGGCGTCGCGTTCGGCCGCCGCGCGCAAGGCCGCGACGGGCAAATCCGCGCTCGCGCCGAGTTCGCGCAAGATCCCCGGGGCCAGCAGGTGGAACGCATCGACCGGCCGGCGCACGGTCCGCAGCAGCGCCGTGTCGAACACGTCCAGCGACAACACGCGCGGCGGCGGTTGTGAGCCGTCGAACAACGCTGCGAGCGCCGCCCGGCAGTCCGGCGAGGCAGCCGGCTTCCTCGCCGCGATCCGCTTGGGGACCGTTCGCAACGGCAGCGCGGTGGCCGCCGGGCGACCGAAAAGCGATTCCTTGAGCCGCCGGTTGCGGGTGAAAAACCACTGCCAGAGCAGGAGCCGATTTTGGATCTTGCGCGTCTCGTGGATGGAGTGGTCCACGGTGCGGCGGGCGATTTCCACCGCGTCGGTGTGGTCGCGGGACATGAACGCGGCGTTCATGAGATGGCCCAGGCCGACCTTGCCCGTGCGCAGGTCCTCGCGCAGGTAATGGTTGCGCAACGCCACGGTCTTGCGCTCGTGCTCGTCGAGCGCGTCGGTGACGGTGTTCGCATAGATCGTGCCGCCGGAGCGGTGCCGCCAGTGGTAGTTCGCCAGCCGACGGTCGATCACGCCGATGTCGTAGCGCGCGAGGAAGCGCAAGTTGAAATCCCAATCGCCCACCACCGAGAAACGTTCCTCGAAACGGCCGATCTCCGCGTGCACCGCCCGCCGGTACACGAACGCAATCGGCGCGAACGGGTTCTCCCCCGCCGCCTTGGACAGCGAGATGGCGCGGATGGGCAGGTAGTGCTCGCGCCCGCTCTCGTGGAGACCGCCACTTTCGTTGAACTCCTCCAAGACGCGGTTGGTCTGCGTCGCCACGCCCTGCACGGGGCTGTCCGGGCCCTGCGCGTCGAGGAATTCCACACAGGCGCGCAGGAAGTCGCGCTCCCAGGAGTCGTCGTCGTCGTGGATGACCACGTAATCGCCCACCGCCTCCTCCAGGCCGCAGTTGGAGGCATTTTGCATGCCCTGGCTCTCGGCGTGGCTGACGACCTCCACGCGGCCGGCGTAGCGCGCGGCGTTCTGATCGACCAGGAGCTGGACGAGGTGCAGGTTGCCGCCGTCGTTGACGATGACGTGCAGCCAGTCGGCGAAACTCTGTGAGAGCACCGATTCCACGCAACGCCGCAGCAGCAGCGGCCGGTCTTTCGTGCGCGTGATGACGGTCACGCGCGCGCGTTGCCGGGCGGCGGGGGTGGCGGAAACGGAAGGCATCACCGGGAGCGGAAGATAGTCGCCGGTCATTGGCTAGCGCAACGCAGATTTCCCTGCCCGCGCCTCCCGCCTCGGCCGATGCCGGGACCGGACGGATCCCCGGTTATCGCTTGATGATTTGTCCCGTCGAGAAGTTGTAGAAATAACGCACGCCGTCCGTCGTGTAGCGATCCGAGTTGTTCGGGTCCGGGTAAAGGTACAGAAAGGCCTGCAAGTTGAAATCGTACAGGTACGGGAACGGGAAGCTCGGACTCGTGTAAAAGTAGTCACCGCTCTTGAAGTCGTAAAAATACACGCCCGCATTCCCATCCGCCGCGTCGAAAACGTACTCGAAGCCCAGATCGTAGTGGTAGATG
>CALMVM010000370.1:6410-12026 GCA_937873255.1 uncultured Verrucomicrobiota bacterium
ACCCGAAGGCGGTGCCGGTCTGGGCAAACTTCAAATAGTAATTGTTGTCCCCCAGCGCCGCCGAGCCCGCGAAGAAATCCGGCGCGGGCAAGCGCATGATGGAGGTGACGTTGGCGAGGTTGGCCGACGTGATCGTGTTGCCGGTCCGATAGTTGATGACCGGCAATTGGCTGAAGGTATTGGGGTCGGAGGGCGTACTCGCGTTGACGACCTGCAAGGCGGCGATGGCGTCCATCACGGCGAGGCCGGCGTCGCTGGTGATCTTGCCGAAAACGGTGAACCCGCCGTTCTGGTTGTCGAGATTGGCGGAGTTGTCCGCCAGATTGAAGAACCACTGGTCGGTGGCGGTGTCCGGGCCGCTGCCGAGCTTGGCCATGGCGATGGTGCCGCGCGTGTTGGAGATGTTGAATTCGTTCATCACAGCCGCCTGCGTCGCAATCGCCTGGGCCTGGCCGTTGACGAATTTGAAACCGCCGCCCTGGATGACGAAACCGGGCACCGAACGATGGATGAAGCTGTTGTTGTAATCCCCGCGGTCCACGTAGCCGAGGAAGTTCGCCACGGTCTTGGGCGTGGTGTCGGGGTAAAGCTGCACGTCGATGTCGCCGAGCACGGTGTGGAAGCGCACCACCGTCTTGGGCGTCGCGGCGGGGAGAGTGCAAACGCCTGCCACGGCGGACAGGCAGAGGAGGGCGAGCAATTTCTTCATAAGTAGCGGCTGGGCAGGGCTTGGGGGTTACGGGGATGGAAGCGTTCGGCGCGCGGACAGAGCCCGACGCTGGAAACGGATCGTCCGGTTGGCGGACCGCACGGCGCGGCGGCCCGGTCGTCCGACCGCCGGGGAATGTGGTCCGACCGGACGCGAATTGCAAGCTGGGAACGTCCCGAACGACGCTACGCCGTGCTGAGCTTGCGCACGCGGAAGCCGGCTTTTTCCACGAGCCAGGGGAGGTTCTTGACGGTGACGCGGTCCTTCTCGCGCTCGACCTCGTCGAGCGCCTCCCAGGGCACGAGCAGATGGTGCTGCTTGCGGGCATTGTCGCGGACGGGGCCGTAGGTCCAACCCTGCCGTTGGCGATCCTGCGCCCAACGGTCGTGCTCGCGGATCGCCATGGTCTCGATCTGCTCCGGGGTGATCGCCATTTCCGAGGGCTTCAGGCCGTGGCCGGGGGCGAGTTCGTAGCCGAGGACGCGGAGTTTGTTCGGAATATCGGAGGCCTGCGCAAAATTCGCTTGCTTGAGGTCCGGCGGCAGTTCCGCCCAGGGACGCAACGCGCCGTTGGCCCCCGGCGGCTTTTCGCCGCGTTTGACGGCCGACTCGACGTAATCCTCGTGGATCGCCGCCGCGAGTTCGTCGATGGCGAACACCTTGTCGGGCACGAGCCGGTAGATGCGGTAGCGCCCCGGGTACCCCTTCGCCAGCGGCATGCTGCCGGCGTATTCGCAGACGAACCCCTGCGCGCCCCCGGCGGCGTTGGCGCTGCCTTTCACCGACGCCCTGCGCGCGGCCTCGACGGCCGTTTCGGACAGCGCCGCGAATTCCTCGCTGGCGAACACCTCGCCGGGCGTCGTTACCGGCTCGATGCGCGCCGCGCGGCTGACGTGGACCCCGGTGAACCCGAGTTGCCGGATCACCGGGTTGTAGTGCATGAACACCGGCCCCGTGTGCAGGCCGATGCGGATGTCGAGCGGGTGCTTCGTGACTTTGCCCTCGGCGTCGGTTTCCTCGAAATAGAGCCCCTTCGCCAGCCATTCGTCGCGCCCCTCGTGGATGAGCTTGGTGAACTCCAGCGCGAAGCAGCCCGCGTCGTGCGCGTAGTCGAAAACGGCGTACAGCGCGTCGCCCCAGGTATTGACGTGCAGCGGCGCGTAGCGGCTCTCTGAGACGATGCGCGAGAGCCGGGCCAGGAAATTGTTCACGAACTCGGGGATGACCGATTCGTTGAGCTTGCTGTAGCCGACGATGTCCGCGAACAGCATCGTCTTGACTTCCTGCCGGAAAATCCCGTGTTCGCAACGCGGTTCCGGCAGTCCGACGAGATCGTACACGGGCCGCGTGCCGTCGATGCCGCCGACGACGGCGGGCGCTTCCGTCACGACCGGCGGCAGGCGCAGGATGATCGGCTCCAGCCCGAAGCGCCGCCGCCAGAAATCCACGAACGAATCCGTCCCGCCGATCCCCCGGCCCGATTTCTCGTCCCACAACACCATCGGCTGCACGTCCAGCCGGGAAACCCGCGCGGCATGGAGTGCCAGCCCGGCGATGACTTCGAGCTGGTACTCGAACCCGACGCCGCTCTCGTTGCGGTACGATTGCCCGATCTCGCGCACCGTTGCCGCCTCGGCCACGGCGCGGTCAAATAACGGCTCCCACATCGGCGGAGTGTCGCCGCCGGGTTCGTACGGCCGCACGCTGGTGCGCCGGAACTCCGCCTGCGACCACGGCAGGACGATGTGCGCGGTCCCGCCGCGTTTGCGCAGCCCGTCGAGAAACAGGAGTTCCGCCCCCGCCGCCGCGCTCGACATGCCCACGAGCACATGGTGTGCGTCGAGTGCCCCTTCGATGGTATCCCGCACGGCCGGCGCGGCGTACTTGGGGAAACGGGGCTGTTGCCCCGGCAGGTCCGGCGCATGGCCGGCGAAGACGACGAGTTGCAGCGGCGGGAACGCCTTGCGAAAGAAATCCCGCGACTGCCCCAACCCCTCGGCGAGGAATTGCGACCAATAACGCGCGTTGGCGAGCGTGGCGGCATTCGCCCCGGAGAGCGTGGCGAGTTCGCCGTAGCTGGCGGCGGCGGCGTCCGTGTCGCCGAGCACCGCCTGGGCGGCGGCGCGCATGTCCGTCGTGCGGAAGCCCGGCCCCTCGTCGTTTTCGGCGTCGCGGACCTTGCGCAGGACGCGCCGGGCCTGCTCGGCCGCCTGTTCGCGCAAGGTGGAGCCGGGTTCCCCCGTGGCGAACGCCACCGAGGCCGACAGCGAGAGGGCTTCCAGATTGTCGGGATCGCCTTCCAGCGCGCGGGCGTAGAATTCGAGCGCCTGCGTGGCGGTCTGGACCTGCGCAGCCAGCGCGGCGGCGTAGCGGGATTCCTGGCGCAGGATGTTGCCGAGTTGCAGGAGGATCTCGGTCTTCAGGCTGCGGCGGAGCTTCGGGCGGAAATTGTCGTCCGCGCAGGGCTCCAGTTCGAGCCGCGCGCGGCGGGTGTAGCCGAGCCGGGCGAGGGCCAGGGCGTAGTTCATCCGCACGCGCACGAGCTGCTCGCGGTCGTTGTCCTCCGTCTTGTCCCAGAGCCGGAGCGCCTCGCGGGCGCAGTCGCAGACCAGGAGGAACTCCTCCCTTTCCAGCGCGCAACGCGTGAACCGCGCGACCAGTTGCGCGTCGTTCTGCATCCACGCGATCTGCTTGGCCGCCGCCGGGTCGGGCGTCGCGCCGTTTTTCTTGACCGCCGCCGGGTCGGCCACGGGCAGACGCTGGTCCCACACGCCGTAGAGGTCGCGCACGGTCAGACAACTGGAGCGCAACGCATCCTCCAAGTCGGCGATGTTCTGGAAACTCATGGGAAGGCCCGGGGACCTCGTGGTTTATGGCACAGGCCGCGCGCGGTGTGCAAGCACCGGGACGGCGGCACATCCAGCTGACAGGCAGGAACGTCCCCGGCCGCCCGACTTGCAGCGCGCGGAAAACCCGCCCGCGGCCCGAGCGGTTTTCCGTTGACAAACCGCTGCCGTTCCGGCGTATCCTTTCCATCCGCAGGCAAAAAGGCCTGCGTTCCGCTTATGAGCGCATCCTCCGCCGACACGCAAGACGACGTTGCCCTCGTGGAACGTGCCCTCGGGGGCGACAACACCGCCATCCGCGAACTGCGCGACCAACACCACGGCCACCTCAAGGCGCGGCTGCTGCGCCGGGGCGCGTCCGAAGCCGACGCGCAGGAAATCCTCACCGACCTGTGGGGCGACTGCGTGATGGGCAAGTTCCGCCGCTGGCAGCCGCAGGCGGGCTCCTCGCTCATCGCCTGGCTGAGCAGCGTGGCGACCAACCGGCTCATTGACCATTTCCGCAAGCAAAAGTACCAGGCCGACACCTTCAGCCGCGACGGCGGCGAGGACGACGACCACCCGGGCCGCGCACACGACACCGAGGGCGTGTCGAACGACCCGGCCCCGCGCGACGCCGAGTTGGCGCGGCTGCTGCGTTCGTCGCTCGCGTGCGCGCTCAAGCAATGTGACCAGACGGGACTGTTCATGCTCAAGCTCGTGCATCTACACGGCCTGACGGGGCGCGAGGTCGCGCGGATGTGGGGTTGGCACGAGTCCAAGGTCAGCCGCACCGCCAGCCATGCGGAAAGCCAGAACCGCGAGATGACCCTCAACGAGGTCCGCCGCCGCGAGCCCACGCTCGAACTGGCCTGGGAAGACCTCCTGGAGCTTTGCGCGAACTGTCGCGGCTCCCTCTTCGGCGCGCCGTGATGTTTTGCGGCGCGATCCGGAGCAACTTCTTTGCAAAACGCGCTTTGTCACGCGTTCCCCCCGTGAATTTCTATGAGCCAACGGGGCCTCCCACATGAACGAATCTTTTGCCGCCATCTTTCAATTCCTGGAGCAATTTGAGCCCCAGGTTCACGGCCACGCGCACGAACCTCCCGACCCGGCCCTGCGAGCCAAGGTCCGGGCGTTCGCGCGCGGCGAGCTGCCCGCCGCCGAGCACGAGCCGTTCATCCGCCAGCTCCAGGCCGACCCGGCGCTGGTGGGGTTCCTGACGGAGACTGTCAAAAGCATGCGCGGCGAGGAAGGAAGGCAGAGTCGAGTCCGCGAGACATCGCCCGCAGGGTGATAACGTAGAAGGCAGAAGGTTAGAAGGAGCAGAAGGCGAGAAGGGTCGCACCCTGATTGCGCGCTTATCTCGCTCCCCTCCATCTGCTTCCACCCGTAAAATTTTCGGCTCCCCCCGCGTTTTTGGCTTCTCCTTCTGCCTTCTGCCTTCTAACTTTTGCCTTCTCCCATGCCCCGCCTCAACATCCTGCCCGACCCGCGCCTCGAACCGCTCACGGCGGGCATCCAGGCGCGCCTTGCCCAGATCGCCGGGCTCGTCAACGCGGAGAACTTCGCCGATCTGCTGACGCCCCTCGCCACCGCGCTCTTGCTCGACGCCTTCGCCGGGGTAGGCGCGCACGAGGGGTCGGTGTGGCTCGTGGACCGCGCCAACCAATGCCTGAGCGTCGGGTTCAACAACGGCCCCAACTTCGAGCAGCTCCGCCAATACCGCCAACCGCTCAACAAAGGGCTCGTGAGCATGGTGTTCTCCAACGAACAGCCGTTCGTGATGAACCGCGACCGTTCCGGCATGGACCTGACCGTGCAGGAAATGCTCAAAATCCGCGTCACCACGATGATCGCCGTGCCGCTGTATTTCCTCGGCGAATGCCGGGGCGTCGTGTCGTGCGTGAAGGTCGCGCGCGGCGACGAACCCGAGCCACCCAGTTTCGAGGCCGAGGCGCTCCAGCCGATCAAGCGCGTGGCCGACGCGCTCCACGCCATCATCGACGGAAGCATCCTCGCCAAGACCATCGGCATCACGCTATGACCACGGCCCCCGCGACCACCGATCCCGCCGTGTCC
>CALMVM010000371.1:0-349 GCA_937873255.1 uncultured Verrucomicrobiota bacterium
TGCTCGATGTAGGCGCGTTCTTCGTTGGCGATGAACTCTTCCAACCGCAGGCCAATGGGCATCTCGATGATGTTGCTCTCGCCGCCGATCCCGCCCGCGCGCCCCTGCACATGCGGCGGCATGTCGGCCACTTTGATGACGCCTTCCTCGCACAGCGCGCACGCCCGCTCGATGGAATTCTCCAGCTCGCGCACGTTGCCCGGCCAGGCGTAACGGCCCAGCACTTCCAGCGCGTCGGCGTCGATCTTCTTGACCTCCGTGCTGGTCAGCGAGGCGTTCTTGGCCAGGAAATAGTTGACCAGCAGCGGAATGTCTTCTGTGCGCTCGCGCAAGGAAGGCAGATCAATCG
>CALMVM010000371.1:359-2137 GCA_937873255.1 uncultured Verrucomicrobiota bacterium
CCGGATGTGCCGCTCCTGCAACACCCGCAGCAGCTTCGTCTGCAACGACAGCGCCATCGAGTTCACCTCGTCCAGAAAGATCGTGCCGCCCTCGGCTTCCTCGAACAGGCCGATCTTGTCCTGAAACGCCCCGGTAAACGCGCCCTTCTTGTGGCCGAAAAGCTCGGATTCCAGCAGGTTTTCCGGCAGCGCCGAACAATTCACCGCCACGAACGGCGCGTTCTGCCGCTTGGAATTGAAATGCAGCGCGCGGGCGACGAGTTCCTTGCCCGTGCCGCTCTCGCCCTGGATGAGAATCGTGCTGTCGGTGTCGGCGACCTTGTTGATGAGGTTGTAAACCTCCGACATCGCCCGGCTCGTGCCCACGATGTTCTCGAAGCGGTACCGGTTCTTGACCTCCTTTTTGAGGTAAACGTTCTCCCGCACCGCGCTCTGGTAGTCCAGGGCTCGCTGCACGGTGAACTTCAGTTCGTCGATCTTGAAAGGCTTGGTGATGAAATCATAAGCGCCGAGTTTCATCGCCTCGACGGCCTTCTCCACCGACGCATACGCGGTGATGAGAATCACCGCCGTCTGCGGCAGCGTGCGACGGCATTCTTGCAACACGTCGAACCCTGTCACCTTCTCCATTTTGATGTCCGCGATGACCACCTGCGGATTGATCCCCGGCAATTCCTCCAAGGCACGCTCGGCGGAATTGAAGGGCGAAACCTGATGCCCGTTTTCGCGGCACAGGGTGGAGATAACTTCAACCATTGCTGGTTCGTCGTCGATGATGACAATTTTAGCCATGATGAGGAGGGAGAGAATGAACGGTGAGAATCAAATGAACGCGGATGATTCTTACCCTTATAATCGCAAAACTGAGAATAAGCTACAAAAATATTCGCGTTTTCGATTTTTCCCAGAGTAAATTTTCCTCAAATGACCCGGCCATGAACCATCGCCCAGGCTGCCGGGGCATGGGAAACAAGCAGTTCGGCATGGATGTTGCGCTTCTCAATCGCGGGACAGCGCAGGGCGGTCAGGTCCGCCCAAGCACCTGACCGGATGCTACCCAAACGGTCCGGCAATCCCAGCGCGCGGGCCGGGTTGAGTGTGACCATGGCGAAGAGTTCCGCCGGGTCGAGGGACGGCGCGGCAGAAGCAAAGGCACGTAATTCGTCCAGCAGGTTGAACGATCCGTCGCTTGCCTGACTGTCCGTACCGACGCACAGGTTGACGGCCAGCTTGCGCAGCCGGTCCAGCGGGAAACGCCGGTGGCCGAAATAACGGTGGCTCAGCGGGCAATGCACGACCGTCATTC
This sequence comes from uncultured Verrucomicrobiota bacterium, assembly GCA_937873255.1. GTDB lineage: Bacteria > Verrucomicrobiota > Verrucomicrobiia > Chthoniobacterales > SZAS-18 > CAHJWO01. Next base: position 1,666 of record CALMVM010000371.1, read on the forward strand.
CGGCCAGCGGGCCGCCGGGCGCGACCAACGGGAAGTCTTCGTCCTCCCACTCGTTGAGGTGCACGGCGATGCACTCCGGCCCCAGGCACCCGGCGGCAGCGAGTGTCCACAGGGCGGAGTGGCCTTGGCCGCAGTCGGTGGTGGGCCGACCGATGCCCGCCAGAAAGTCGTGCAGCGGCCCGCGCCCGCGCACGAACATCGCCTGTTCGTCGGCGGATTCGCCGAGGTGCGTGGTCCAGGGCATCCGGCTGGCCAGCGCACAGTCCCGCGCGAGCCGGTAAAGTCCGGCGGACGCCGTGTAGGGCGCGTGCGGACTCAGCCCCGTGCCGCCCAGCCACTCCACCGGAGCGTGCCCCCGTGCCGTTTGCTGGAAGAACAGCAGCGCACCGGCGACGAGTTCCTCCGTCGGGACGACCCGGCGCACGTCGATCATCTCGTAGAACCACCACGTCCGCAGAGGCGGCGGGGGCAT
>CALMVM010000371.1:2147-3589 GCA_937873255.1 uncultured Verrucomicrobiota bacterium
TTCCACATCAGTTCGGGGAATGACTCGATGTTGAGAATGGTCGTGGTGCCCCAACGAGCCTGTTCACGGAATCCCCGGGCGATGGCGGCGAGGTAGTCGCTCTCGCCCATCGAACGCTTGATGGCGTTGATGCGCCCGACCCACTCGGTGAAGTTTTTCGGCGGCAGGATGGCGTGGCGCAGGCCCGAGTAATCGAGGTGGCAATGGGCGTTGATGAGCCCCGGCAGCAGCGCGACCTCGCCGAGGTCGGTGACTTCCTCCGTGGGGAACTCTCGCCGCACGTCTGCCCAAGGTCCCGCCGCTGCAATGAACTCCCCGCGCACGGCGACCGCGCCGTCTTCCACGGGCGGCGCGCACATCGGAACAAGATGGCGGGCGCGGTAAATCACGACGGTTCGGGCAGGGAGAAGTGGGGATTCTCAATGATCCCGAACTGGTTGCCAAACGGGTCCAGCACGGTGCCGACCTTGATGCCGTTGCCCACGTCGCGCACGGCGGTATGTTCCGCCGCGCCGAGCGTGACCAGACGTGCGTAAGCGGTCCCGGCATCGGCGACGCCCCAATACGCGACGCTGCCGACTAATAAGACGGTTAAGCTCTCCGTATACGCATAAACAAAAAAATATTAGACGCCGACGTTGAAGCCGACGTAGAACGGCTCGTCAAAATACGGGTCGATCCCGAGCGCCCCGGAGTACCAGCTTCTCGCCCTGGCGAGGTCGGGTGCATGGTAAATGACGGTGCGCAGGCCGAGGAAGAACTTGGAGGCAGGTTGGCTAGATAGGATTTCCATTGTTCTATCTATACGGCCCGAACCGGCGGCCAGCCATGCTCAAAATGGATTGGGCGGGAGCAAATCCCGGGCGGCGAGCGCCAACTGCACCGCGCTCTGCGGTGAGAAAACGGGCGGCAGCTTGAGTACGGAAAACGACCGAGTCCGGCCCCATTCCTGGTAATGCCAAGCGTAGCAGGTTTGTGTCGGGTCACAGCCGAGAAGCTGGAATTCCTCGACGTATCCTTCCCAGACCGTCTTTTCCCCGGCTACCTTGCGCACGGCAAAGGTGGCCACGTGCCTCGACCGGCAACGGTGCATCTTCCTGATTCCGGCCTGCAAGGCTTTGTAGAAATCCTTTTGCCGCTGGCGTTTGATTTCGGTGATCACCCAGGCCAGGTGGTCGTAGGCCTGTTTGACTTCGGCCATCACCTGCGCTGCTTCCGCCATCAAGCGCCGATGTTTTTCCGCCTCTGTCTCGTCCCGGCGCAGGATGGGATCAGGATCGCGGTTCACAGGGTACAGATGGGATGACACGATTCATCCCGGGATCATGATAGTCTCGCGTCCCGCCGGCGTCCAGACTTTTGCCACGCGAGCCCGCCACCGGGACCCTGGCTTTTCAGCCTCTGTCTGGCGGTCGCTTCGCTTGCCCGCTATCTTTCCCCTT
>CALMVM010000372.1 GCA_937873255.1 uncultured Verrucomicrobiota bacterium
AAGGGTGCGTCGGCGGGGCGGGGACCGCGACGGCCGTCGGCGCGTCGTTGTGGTGGGTAACGCCCTTCAATCCGTGGCAGGCCGCCGGGATGAGTCTGGTGATCACGCTGTTCGGTTTCGCGGGCGGGTTAACGATGTCGGCGATCAAACGCGACCGGGGGATCAAGGATTTCGGCACGCTGATCGAGGGCCACGGCGGCGTGCTGGACCGCATCGATTCCATTTGTTTCGCCGCGCCGGCTTTCTTTCATTTGACGCGGTATTTTTTCACGTGAGCTGCCGTCCGCCGGAACAATTTCGGTCAGCGTCGGGCACGGATGCGGAATGATCTGTTGAGCCCGCCGCCCATGCTTCACCGAATCGTCCGCCCTCTTTTTTTCCCGCGAACCGCCTCGGTCCTTTTGACTTGCCTCGTTGGCGGAAGTTTTTGCTCACGCGCCGACGAAGGGCGAAAGACGGTGGAGGCGAACCGTCTGTCCGTTCTGCGCGTGTTGATCGAACGACGCGCCGAACTGGCTCGGGCAGGGGACTCGTCCGCACTCCGGCGATGCGACGCCGAAATTAGAAGTCATCCTGCTCCAGCGTCGGGCTACACCACCGCGCTCGCACGACGCCTCGTCGGCGCGTGGCGTTCACCGCGCCACGATCATCTCTATCGGGCCGATGGGTCGTGGACACTGCTCCCCGCCGAGCGTGGCGACCTACATGGACGCTGGCACATCGCGGGCAACCGACTGGAGAGGACCGCCGGATACGGCGGCCCGCAAACCAGAGCGGAATATACGATCATCATGATCGGCAAGAAAGACCTCGTGTTCACGGACCGGGAAACCGTATTTTTCGAGAAGCGTCTGCCGCCGAGAAAGCGACTCATACCTTCCAAAGGTTGACGCTTTTCACCGATGCAAAATCCATTTCCCGTGATCGTCTGGCGCGACAGCGTATGCGCCGGCGACGACTGCGATGCACCGCACGAATGGAAGCTCGACGCCCCCGGCAACATGACGTTGCGCGCTTTCCTCGACGCCTGCCTCGCGCGCCGTTACCTGGCTTCGATCAGTGGAGGCGAGGCCACCTGGGTACTCGAATCAACCCGTCCGCTCGCGGTGCTTGCGCAGCAATGGGCCGGGCCGCGCTTCCTCGCCGCGCCGGAGTCGCCGCTCCTCTCGTTGGTCGATCCAGCGGCCAACCCACATCTGAATTTCCGTTACCGTCGTCAGGCGGACCCGGATCAGGTTTTCGAGAGCCTTTCACGCGGAGGACCATCCGCCGATTCGTGACGCCCGGCCAAACGACACCCTTCTACGGGTAATTGATTTCCTGTCATCGACGGCGGCGAGCCTGGAATGGTTTCGATGAGGGAGCATGAAACTCCCGTTCATACTTTCCAACGATGAAAACATGGTCCGACTGGTCAGCGACAAACTTCTGGTGGTTTTGGGGTGCCTCGGCCGTGATCGGAGCGGTGGCGTTTTGTTTCTTCGCCTCGCTCTGCACACGCGGCGTGGTGTCCTCGGCGAACCTCCTGCCGTGGTGTGCCATTCTCCTCGTCCTGGCGGGCGTCATCGGCGGTAGCCTGTGGCTGCGCTCCACCGGCCACGAGAAGACTGCGGTGCTGCCCCTATTGGCGCTGATCGTCCCCGTGATATTAACGTTGGTCGGAACGCTCCTGTTTTCAGCATTTTACTTCTTGGTGTTTGCTTTTGGAAACGGCAGAATGAACTGAACGGCATCCATGAGAAACAGGGTCAACGACGGTTATCGCAATCGGCTGGAATCGTACGCGCTCAACCACTTCGAAGGACTTTGGAAAGTCGTACAACACGTCCCGTGGCTGCGTGGCCGGATGAATAGTGTGCTGGTCAACAGCGCCATCCACAAGACCGCGACGCGCCCTTACCCGATCACGACCTGCGCGCCGTACACGAGTTGGAAGTCGCTGACCGACCGTACCTACAGCAGCCGGCACCTGCCGCCGTCCCCGCCGCCGGCGGACCTCCCGAACGTGGAAGCGCTGGCCGACCTGTTCGTGCGACGCGGCGACACGGTCCCGTGCCCGAAATCGACGGTGCTCTTTGCCTATTTCGCGCAATGGTTCACCGACGGATTTTTGCGGACCGACCGCGCCGACCCGCGCAAGAACACGTCCAACCACGAGATCGACCTAACCCCGCTCTACGGGTTGAACAAAAGCGTGACGGACACGATCCGCTCGTTCAACGGCGGACGCCTGAAAAGCCAGTTCATCAACGGCGAGGAATACCCGCCCCATCTCTGCGAGCAGGGCGCGGTCAAGCCCGAATACGAGAAGCTCGAACACGTGTTGTTCAGTGAACGCACGGCGGCGGAAAGGAGCGAGTTTTTCGCCATGGGCGGCGACCGCGCGAACGTGCAGATCGGCTACGTGATGTTCAACACGTTATTCCTGCGCGAGCACAACCGGATCGCCTGCCTGCTGGCCCGCGAATATCCGTCGTGGGACGACGAGCGCCTGTTCCAGACCGCGCGCAACATCGTGCTGGTGCTCCTCATCCGCATCGTGATCGAGGAATACATCAACCACATCACGCCGTATCATTTCCATTTTCTGCTGGACGCGGGCGGGTTCCCCAACGAACGCTGGTATCGCCAGAACTGGATGGCGCTCGAATTCAACCTCGTCTACCGCTGGCACATGCTGATCCCCACGGAGGTCGTGCTCGCCGGGAAGCCGGTGCCGGTCGTCGAGACGATGTGGAACACCTCACTCATCACCGCGCGTGGATTGGGTCCGTTGTTCGAGGACGCCTCGCGGCAGAGCGCGGGCAAGGTGGGACTTTTCAACACGCCGAGGTTCCTGTGCCCGGTCGAAATGCAAAGCATCGCCATGGGCCGCCAGATGCAACTGCCCGGCTACAACGCGTACCGCGCCAGCTACGGGTATCCGCGCGTGACCGACTTCGACCAGATCAGCGGCGATCCGCACGTGCAGGGCGAACTCAAGCGACTCTACGGACACGTTGATCGGATCGATTATTACGTGGGGATTTTTGCCGAGGACACGGTTCGCAACGCCGTGCTGCCGCCTTTGATCGGGAGATTGGTCGGCATCGATGCTTTTTCGCAGGCGCTGACCAATCCGCTGCTCAACCCGAACGTGTATCACGAACGAACGTTCTCGCCGTTGGGCATGAAGATCATCGCGGACACGCACCGGGTCTCTGAGGTCCTGCACCGCAATCTTCCTGAAGGATCGCCTTCGTATTTCGTCAGCCTCACCCGCGAGGACTGGCGGCGCGTCTGAACGGGCGGCGTTTTACCCGTCCACCGAGGTCTTGGTTTTGCCGATCTTGCGGACCGTGGCGCGATGGTGCGGGTCGAAGCCGACGGTGAAGAGAACGACGCCGGTGTACGCCTTTTCGTTGACCCGCGAGAGCATCATCAGGTCGCTGGAAAGCTCCAGTTCTCCCGATTTCGACCACCGCACGGGCTTCACCGCGCCGCCGTAGTTCTTGACCGCTCCCGCGCCTTTGCCAAAATTGATCTTCGGCAGCGGCAGATCGCCGGGCAGTCGGACTTCCTCGAAGACCGAACCGTTCCAGAAAAAAACCGCCGTGTCGCCTTCCTTGTAGCCCCGGGTCCCGAACGCCACGCGCCGCGAGTCGGACGACCACACGAGGACCGTGTCGTCGAGGTAGTTTTCGGAGGCGTTTTCGAGGTCGAGGATCACCTCGCCCGATGTCTTGTCGATCAGATCGACCTTGTAAGACACGCCGTCGGGTCCTTTCGGATCGGTGAGACGCAACGCGAAGCGGCCGTCGGGCGACGGGCACTTGACCGAGAAACCGTCTTCCGCCTCCGCGCGGCAAAGCATCAGGAGAAGAACGAAGATGGTGCAAGGCAGGGGAATTCGCTTCATACGGGTTCCTCCTAACATTCCGCGAAAGTCGCCGTGCAATGACGCGAAATACTCGTTTGTCGGTAATCCCCGAGCGCAAACCTGGAAATTTTATTTCGTAAGGTAAATGAAATATCCGCTGCGAATCCTGTTTGCCTCATGGGTCTTTCTCGCGTGTGCCATGCCGCTTTGCGGGCAGGAAGTTTCTCCCGCCGACGAGCAGAGCGTCGATGACCCATCGCCGAATCAGCGGTTTGCGTTTCTGAGGATTCACCACCCCGACCCGGACCCGCAAAGAACATGCGACCTGATCGAGAAAGCTTCGGGCAAGGTCCTGCTCCGCGTGGTGCAATCCGACGAGGGTCAGGACCGGCTCGGCGTCCAAGTGCTCTGGTCGCCTGACTCGGAACGCTTCGCGCTTCTCACCACCTACAACCACTTCGGGGCGGAACTCTCCATGTATCTGCGGACCGGCGGCACTTTCCGCAAGCTTACCCTGCCGAACATCTCGGAGCCGGAGATACCCAACCGAATCAAACACAGTCGTCAATGGAAGTGGACGGGGATCGGCTCCGCGAGCGCCGACCATTGGGAAAAAGATGGCACGCTGACCGTGAGCACCCAGAGCACGCTCCAGTCGCTCAACAGCTCGCGGGTGCTGACCTCGCGACGCACCGTCGTGCTCGGGATCAGCAAATCGGGCAAGGTCAGCATCCTGAAGTCCCGGCGAAAAGTGACCGCACACGACGAGAACGATTGATCCGAAAATCCGATCCTATCTCCAACGATATGCCGCTCCAGAAACCGGAATACGCCCAACTCCGCTCGTGGTACGCCCCCGTGCGCGACCTGCTCATGGACCGCTTGGGGGACGCGCGCGGCGTTCACTTGGAAACGACCATCAGCGGCATCGCCGCCGTGGCGGGTTGCCTGCTGCTGCGTTCCACCGGGGTGCGGCTCGACGGTTTGCTGCCCGGGCAAGCGGTGTTCGTCGAAGCGGTCGATGAACTCGGCCGGGAACACTTCGAGTTTTTATCCACCGTGTGCATGGCGATGGGGGTCGAGCCCCGGCAGGGCTGGACGGACCCCGTGCCCCCGAACAACCAGCCGCTGAAAACGGTCCCGGAATTGACCCGCCTCTTGGAACCCGACTACGGGTCGCTCTGCGAGCAACTCGGGGTGCCCGCGTCGCTCCGGGCGCGGCTGGCGTCGTTCACGGCGGTCGCGTTGGTCAAGGAAAGCCGGGAAATCCTCCCGCCGGAGGTGGGCAAGGCGATCATCCTCACCGCCGTGGTCGCCGGAGCCAAGACCGTGCCTCATCCTCTCGCATCATCCACAAATTTTTCACCGCAGTCCTTCGCATGACACAACCCACACCCATGAAGACCACCTCCAATTTCGCTTTCGTCTCCCGTCGTTGCCGCCACGCATTCCTGGGAGGGCTTTGTCTGCTCGGCGCCGCCGTTCCCGGCCTGGCGCGCGCGGAAGCGTTGCTCGCGTACGACCACGACGGCACGATCTACACCGCCTCCGCGCTCGACGGGAAGAACCCGCAGAAAATCTGCCGTGGCGACAACCCGTGCATTTCCAACGACGGCCGTTTCCTCACCTACACCCGCAACGGTACCCCGCCCGCCAAGGACAAGCGCACCCGCCAGCAGGACGCCGCGCCGCGCGCGATCATCGTCCGCGAAATCGCTGGCGGCAAAGAAACCGTCCTGCCCGCCGACGGCGCGGCACAGGCTTACGGCGCGATCTGGTCGGCGGACGACAGGTGGATCGCGTTCAACCGCTACGACGGCAAATCCTGGCAGGTGGCGGTCGTCCATCCCGACGGCACGGCGCTGCACACGCTCACCGACAAGCTCACTCCCAAGGGCGACGGCTATTATCTCGCGGGGTGGAACCGCCACGACGGCGGCGTGCTCGCGCAGAATTTGGAGACGATGGCGCAGATCAACCCGGAAACGGGTGATGTCGCATGGCAGAAGCCCGTGAAGGAACTCACCGGCGAGGACGGTGCCGCCAGCGACATGCGCTGCACGATCTCGGCGGACGGCAAACTTCTCGTCGCCACGCGCTACGTCGAGGACGACGAGTTCAAGAACCTCGACGGTCCCTCGTCGTACCTCGTGCTGGCGGATTTCCCCGGCGGCAAGCCCCGGCGCGTGACGCCCGTGAAGTTCGACGTGGCCACCCCGTGGCTGGAATCGAACGGCGAGTCGGTGCTGCTGCGCGGTTTCACGCAAAAGGATCTGACGCCCGTCAAAGGCAGCGACGGCGTGAAGCTCAAGACCCGCATTTACCGCTACGACATTCGCTCCGGCACGCTGACACCCGTGACCAAGGACGGCGAATATCCCTCGTCCAGCCGGGGCTGAAGATCGTCGTTTTCCTTACGCGTGATGAAAAGGGTTTATGCTAGCGCCGTTTGTTTCGTGCTCGGCACGGCGGCGCTGGGTTTCATGTGGCGTTTCGGGCATCGAGTGACGACGCTCGGCCCGCACGGCGACACGATCATGGTCGCCGTGGCGGTGACGCTGATGCTCTCGTACGCGGCGGCGGCCATCCTCTACGCTTCGTGGCGCGGCAGTCAGCGTCTGGACATCTCCAGCCCCCTCAATCCGGGCATGGATGCGGAGACGATCCGGCTTGGTGTAAAGGCGGGGGTTTATGGCCTGTATCCCGGCAAGTCCTACCGCGTGATCCGCGAGATCAAGGATTACTACGGGACGATTTTTCCCGTGGGCATGGACCTGATCTTCGTGCGGCGTGACTACCTGCCGTATCACGGAGGGCATACCGTGTTCTTCCGGCCGCGGCCCATGTATCTGCAAGACGAGGAGAACGCCGACGTGCTCGGCGCGCTGGACCAGTATCTCCAGGCGATAGGGACGTTGATGGAAAACGGCCAACCCGGGTATTGAGGCGGGTTTTCATCGCGTGTGGGCGACGGCGAATAAACGACGAACGATCCGCCGCCCTTGTCGCCATGCTCCTCGCCGATCCCGTCGTCATCGGTTTGCAAACGCTCGCTATGCTCATGGCTTTCCCGGGCGTCCTCTTCGCACTCGCCTGCCTGGTGCTCAAGCGCGCGGTGGCCCGTGGCTCGTTGTTCGGGTTCATCGACACGCTGCTGCGTCTGCTCGTGTTCATGCTGCCCTGGGGGACCATCGTGACGGGAATCCTCATCCTCCTGCTCGCTGCGGCGGGATGCAGCGCGGAGTGGCACCACGCGGCGTCGGGAATCGTCCTGACGATGGCGGCCGGCAGCGCCGTGATCATGTACCGAGTCGCCCGGTTGCACGACGCGGGGCAACGGTGGTTCTACGTGCCGGGTTTGATATCCGCCCTCATTTCGGGTTGGCTGTTCATCGCGGCGAAGTGATCCGGCGCGATGCTCGCCACCCTCCCGCGCGATCAACCGCGCACCCGCCGGCGGAAGACCACGAATCCGAGCGCCGCGCTACCCAACCCGAACATGGCCCAGGTCCCCGGCTCGGGCACCGCGTTGTAGGCCAGCACGAGGTTGTTGCCGCTCTGCTGCACCGAGAATTTCCCGCCGTTGAGGCTGTTCTGGAAGCCGGTGGCATCGACCGCAAATTCCCCGGGCACGAAACCCGTCACCCCGCCGTCCGCCTGCACGAGGATGAATTGATAGCTCTGGGACGGGTTGAAATTCGCCGCCAATCCGCTCGTGCCGTCCGCCGCCAGGGAGAACACGCTGACCGTGATCTGGTTGCCGGCCGTGGTGCCGGCCGACAGGGTGAGCGCCCCGGTCGAATGCACCAGGTCGTAACCCGTCCCCGCCGCGCCGCCGGCGTTCTGCACGTTGAAGGCGAACACGCTGCCGCTGCCCAAGGTCAGGCTCGCCACGTTGTTCGCCCCCGGCGTGGCGGCCAACTGCGGGCCGACGAAAGTGGTGGCTGCCAGACCCCGGGCCGAGGCTAACTCAAGGATGGGCAAGCTCACCGCGTTGAGCGAACTGGCGACGGAGGAAGTCGCGTTGACGCCGAACCGTCCGCCGTCCGTGACGCTGACCGTGCCGAACGTGCCGCTGCCCTTGGCCGTGGAGCCGTAGTTGACGTTGAGTTTGCCCGTCTGCGTGCCGTTGTTGACCAGGAGCGCGCCGTTGAGTTCGATGCTCGTGCCGCTGACGGTCGAAAGGAGGCCGCCGCTGTTGATCGTCGTGCGCGAGCCGCCGCCGGCGACGAGGTTGCTGCCCGTGT
>CALMVM010000373.1:0-1722 GCA_937873255.1 uncultured Verrucomicrobiota bacterium
GCAGTTTGAAAGTGAGCGGCACCTGGAGAACACCGCACCCGCCTTACCCGGCGCAAGCGCGCATGTCGCATGTGCAGGGCTCCACCACCGTGCGGATCTCGACCGATGCTTCGGGCAATATCTCCAGTTGCGTCATCGTGAAGTCAGCCGGCAGCGCCATCCTCGACAGCAACACGCAGGGTTACGTCCGGAACAACTGGAAGGGGCCTCCCAACTCCACGCACGACACGACGTTCGACTACATCCTGCATTGATCGCAGGACGATCCGCCCGTGGGATCAATCGCTCTCCGGTTTCGGCTCGCGCAGGAATAGTCCGCGCAATGCCTCGGCCGGAGAGCGTTTTTCGTAGAGGACGGCGTACACCTGGTCGAGCACGGGTGTCTCGACGCCCAATGCCCGCGCGCGGCGGTGCGCGCTGCGGACGGTGGGCACGCCTTCGGCCACCATGCTCATCGACGCGGCGATGGCTTCCGGCGTCTCGCCCCGCCCGAGGCGTTCGCCGACCTTGCGGTTGCGGCTGTAGCGGCTGAAGCACGTCACCATCAGGTCGCCGATGCCGCTCAAGCCCTGGAAGGTTTCCTTCTGGCCGCCGAGGCGCACGCCCAAGCGCACGAGTTCGGCGAGGCAGCGCGTGACAAGCGCCGCCTTGGCGTTGTCGCCGAGCCCGAGCCCGTCGCAGACGCCGGCGGCGATGGCGAAGATGTTTTTCAACGCACCGCCTAGTTCGATCCCGGCGACATCCTCGCCGGTGTAGGCGCGCAGGGTGCCGGCGCTGAATAACGTTTGCAGCCGGACGGCCGTTTTCGACTGCGCGCAGCCGATGACGACCGCCGCCGGACTCTGCCGCGCGACCTCTTCGGCGTGGCTCGGGCCGGAGAGCACCGCGACGGCGTGGCCCGGCAAGCATTCGGCGAGGATCTGGCTCATCCGCGCGCCCGTGCCGTATTCGATGCCCTTGGTACAGGAAAGCAGCGTGGCGTCCGGCGCGATGCACGCGGCGTCGTGCAATCGGCCCGCCACCTCGCGCAACGCCCGCGACGGCGTCACGAACACCACGAGGTCCGTGCCCGCGACGGCCGCGAGGTCGGCCACCGGGGCGACGTTCGGCGGCAACAGGACGCCGGGCAGGTATTTGTCGTTGGTGGCGGTGTCGCGCAGGCAGCGGATGTGTTCCGGGTCGTGCCCCCAGAGCGTGACCGACTGTCCGCGCGCCGCCAGCCACACGGCCAGCGCCGTGCCCCAACTGCCGGCCCCGAGGATCGCGATTCGCTGAAATGACGAATGACGAATGACGAATGACGAAGGCAAAGGAGAGTTTTCGGAACTCCCCACATTCATCTCGCCTGCTTGGCTCTTGGCTTCCTCCACCATCGTCTTGGGCCTTCCAAGCTTCTGACCTTCGTCATTCGTCATTTCTTCATAATGGCTCCGCCGGGTCCGGGCCGGGGACGAAACGCGCCTCGGTGCCGTTGAGCAGGCGGCTGATGTTGGCGCGGTGCCGCCAGAAGATCAGCGCTGTCGCCACCAGCGAAAAATAGAACAGCGGCCAGCCCCCGGCGTTCTGGCGCACCTTGAAAAACCACACCGACACCGGCAACACCGCCGCCGCTAGCAGCGACGCCAGCGAGACGTACCTCAACGTGTAATACACCACGACCCACACCGCCGCCGACACCAGCCGCGCCACCGGGATCAACCCCAGCAGCACGCCGACCGTCGT
>CALMVM010000373.1:1732-2147 GCA_937873255.1 uncultured Verrucomicrobiota bacterium
CAAGCCGCCGCGAAACCGCAACCACACCGGGAAATTGTGCCCGAGGATGCACGCAATCGCCGCGACGATGCCCGCCGGCACCGCCGCCACGCGGAGGTCAGCGAGATACACTTCCGGCGAACTGACCCCGTTCGTGTCGATGATCTTATGGAGATTTGCGCCGTGCTCGACCGCCCGCGCGATGACAGCCTGCGCGATTTGCAGAGCGACCACGACGGCAATTGTCCCCTTGAGCATGTCGCAGACAAAAACGAAGCGGCCCGGCTTCTTGCCGAGCACACGCAAAACGTTGGTCGCGCCGATGTTGCCGCTGCCGTGCTGACGGATATCGATCCCGTAGCATCGGCCGACGAAGTAGCCGAAGGGGATCGACCCGAGCAGGTATCCAACCGCGACGTCCAATCCGTAGATCATC
>CALMVM010000374.1 GCA_937873255.1 uncultured Verrucomicrobiota bacterium
CGGGCCTGGGGCTGGCGATGGTCTACGGCACGATGCAGCGCCACGGCGGTCGCATTGACCTCCACAGCGCCCCCGGCGAGGGCACGACGTTCAGCTTCTATCTCCCCATCGAGGTCAAGGCACCGGAAGCTGTCGCGCCGCCGGCGGCGGACGTGCATCATTCGCTGAGCATCCTGACCGTCGATGACCAGCCGGTGCTCTGCGAGATTTTGGCCGAACATCTCACGGAGGACTGGCACACGGTCGAGATGGCTGTCGACGGACGCGAGGCACTGGAGATGTTCCGCGCGAAGGCCGATCATCCCTACGACTTGGTCATCACCGACAAGGCGATGCCGCACATGAACGGCGAGCAATTGGCGGCGGCGGTCAAGGCGATGTCGCCCGGCACGCGGGTCATCCTGCTGACGGGCTACGGCGCATCGGCCGACGGGGTTTTGCTGCCGGCGAACATCGACATGGTCGTGGACAAGCCGGTCACGCGGCAGGCGTTGCGCGAAGCCGTCGCGCGGGTGATGGCCGACACGCCGGGCGCGGCGATGCCGCTGACGGAGGCGCTGGCGGCGCATTGACAGGCCGCCACGCGGCCGGTCGTTCTGGCAAATGGTAGGGATGGCTCTCCGAGCCGTCCGTGGATTTTCCGGCGAGACTCGCTGTGCGCATGTGAGTCTCCCAAACCAGTCTACGGACGGCTCGGAGAGCCATCAGGACCTTATTGGACGACCGCCTGCGGCGGAGCCGCCTGACCCCACGCCGCGATCGCCTGCTGCACTTCCGCCTGCGACGCGCCGACCCACTCGGCGGGCAGGTTGAAGGACTTCGGCGCGTCCTTGAGGAGATAGTTCAGCGTGTTGCCCGTGAGTCCCCGGAAACTCCCGCGCGGAACGATCGTCGTGTGGAAGGAACTGTGGCTGACCAACGCGTCGGCCACCAGGAAAATGCCGAGGCGCGTGCGTTCGCCCGCCGCTTGCCGTCGGCCCAGCGCGTAACCGCTTTTGATCGACGAGAGCATCAGCCAACCGCCGTAAAGGAACACCAGTCCGGCCACGAATGCCTTGAGGTTGATAAATTCCCGATATTTGGGATCGACGTGGCGGAGGTAGAGGAATTCCAGGCTGAACGGCACCAGAAACGCCCCGATCAGGAACAGCAGCGCCGCGATGACGATCCGCTTCACCAGCAGGGCGAGGGTGAAGTGTTCCTCGAAGAAAGCCACCCCGGCAGGCAGCGGCCGGTTTTCCTCGAACAACTCGCGCACCGGGAAGGGCAGCTTTTCCTGCTCGGAGGTAATGAGGGTGTCGGGCAGATTCAGCGTCATGGAAAAAGGCGCGCGCGGCCTCGCTTCCAGATTGGGTCCGGCGCAGGAACGCCGACAAGTCTAAAATGCTCCCTTGCCACCGTTTGCCCGGCGGCGAGCCGACGTTCTACGCCGCCTCGCCCACGAGGTCGGTGCGTGGCAGGCGCGCCGTGATGCTCTCGGGGTCCAGATAGATCAATCCGCGCGTGTGGCGGGCGTCGCGCGCCAGCCAGCACCCGCCGCCCGCGCCCTCGACCAACCGCGCCGGGGCGATGTGCCCCCCGGGCGTACGGTAAAGCACCATGTCGCCCGCCCGCGCGTCCGCCTTGCGGATGGCGGCGGGGAACACGATCACGCGGTCCAACGGATGTTCTTCCGGCTCGACGAAGGGAAGGGTCTTCAGGTGCATGTAGCAAATGTAGTAAATCTTTTGAATGTAGCAAATGAAATATTTTTGTTGGGAAACGGCGCGGCCTGTGCTTATTTTGGAAATCAATGAAAGACGAGGGCAGCATCTACGACCCATTTTCGTTTCGCCCGCCGCAAGACCTCGCCCCCGGCCTGAACGGCCTGTGCGACCAACTCGGCTACCGCAAGGCGCAGGCGCTCGGGGCCTGCTTGGAGGCCGTGCTCGAAATGATCGACGCCGACGAACCCGCCGTGCCGCGATTGGTGACGATGGTGCGCACCCTGCGCGAGCAGCGCGCGACGTTGCGCGACAAGCCGCGTCCGTTCTCGCGCAACGCCACCGACGCCGGACCGGGCGCGGAGATCGTGCTGTTCCCGACGGCGGTGGCGGCGAAGGGTTCTTCGTCGCGTGTGGTGGTTCCGCTCTACGGCTCGATTGCGGCGGGTTATCCCGGCGGGGGAGCGGCGACCGGCGGGCAAGCGTTGGAGTACGTCCCCGTCCCGACCGAGCACGCGCGTGGCGGCAGCGACGGGAAATTCGCCCTGCGGGTGGCCGGCGATTCCATGAACCGCAGCAAGGAAGGTATTCAGGACGGCGACGTGGTGCTCATGGCCGAACCCGAGACGCGTCCCCCGACCAACGGCGACATCGTCGCGGCGCTGGTGGACGGCGAGACGTGCCTGAAGCGTTTTTGCGCCCGCAAGCCCGGCCGCACTTATTTGCAGAGCGAGAGCGACAATCCGGCCTTCGGCAAGATCCATCCCGCGCGCGAGTTGGTGATCCAGGGCGTGTTTCTGGGCAAACTGTAAGAAATTCGGAACTTGGAACGGCAGAAGGCGGAAAGCCGGTTCCAAAGCACGCGCGGCCGGAAAACTTGTGGTTGGGAATCGTGGCGGCTCTCTCTAAAGTGAGACGCACCTTCTACTGTTCCGCCTTCTGAGTTCCGAGTTCCGAGTTCCGCGTTCCGAGTTTTCGCCGAGGGTCGTCTACCTCGTGATGCATTATCCGTCGGCGACGCAGACGTTCATCGAGCGGGAGATGTTCGCGCTGGCGGGCCGGGGGGTGCGGATCGAGGTGCGCCCGATCTGGGATTTTCGGCCAGCGT
>CALMVM010000375.1 GCA_937873255.1 uncultured Verrucomicrobiota bacterium
CTGATCTATCTGGCCAGGAGTCGGCTCATGCTGCGCCGACTTTGCGGTCGAGCAAAATAACGCTCAACCCCCCCCTTTTCAGACACCCTCTAGTGAATAGGCGGCTGCGCCGCGAACGGAAACGAATGCCGCTCGGAGAGCGCCATCCACCACGCAAAACGCTTTCGATCATCGCAAGAATCGGCGTATCCTCACGGGCATGAACGAGACTCCAAGACCCGCCGCCGTGGACTGGAAATCGGTGGCGCTGTTTGTGGGATTGGCGATCCTTTTGTCGTCGCTGTGGGCATGGTACGCACGGGCGCACGGCCTGCTCGCCAATCCGCTGCATGCCGGCCTCGCAGCGGGCGCGGCACAACTGGGCGTGCTCGTGTCCGCGCTGGTCACGATGCGCCTATTCGCCCGCGACGCCTTTCGGCAGATCGGCTGGCGGCCGGGGCCGTGGACGGTTTATCTGCGGGTGTTGGTCGTCGTGATGGTGGTGGCCGCGCTGCTGGCGGTCGTGCTGGTGTTGGGCTTCCAACGATTGAGAGGCGGGAGGGAGACGCCAACGGACGCGCCGTCGCCGTTCGTGGCGATCCCGGTGTTGTTCGTGTTCGCCGGGGTGTGCGCGTTCGCGGAGGAGTTCGGCTGGCGCGGGTTTCTGCTGCCGAGGCTGCTGCCGTTGGGCGTGAAGGCGGCGTTGTTGGGGTCGGGCGTGCTGTGGTTTTGCTGGGAAGCGCCGTTGATCTGCCTGGGAGTGGTGGATTCCACGTTGATCGGGTTCAACCTGCCGCTGGTGTTGCTCTGCCATTTCCTCGGGACGGGCGCGCTCGCGGTGGTCTTCGGGTATCTGCGGTTGCGCTTCGACAGCGTGTTTTTGCCGACGTTCGCGCACGGTCTGCTCAATGCCTTGGGCGGGGTGTCGATCCTGTTCTTCACGGAGGCCAACCCGATCTGGAGCGATTTCGGCGGCCCGGTCGGCACGGCGCTGACGCTCGCCGTCGCCGTGTTCGTCTGGCGGCAAGTGGGGCGGGATATGAAACAAGGACTCCTATCCAAGCCCGGTGCTGCGGACGCAGGCTGATCCTTGCACTCCGGCGTCAATCAGGCCGGAATTCGTGGATCACCTCGATCCGCCCGACGATCTGCCGATTGAACTCTTCTAGTTCCTCGGCCGGCACCCACAGTTCGGTGTGCTCCCGGCCGCCGACTTTTTGCACGGGGAAACGCGCGAGATATTCGGTCGGCAGAGAAAACCGCGTGACGTAGCCGACCGAACCGTTCTCGGCGTCCTTGGTGTTCCAATCGCGGGCGATCTGGACGGCGTATTCCTCGTTGGTGACGGGATAAAAAATCGGCTGCCATGAAAGCCGGGGCGGGAAGGCGCGGTAGTCCGCCGCCGCGATGAGGTCAAGTTCGCGCTGGCCGACCGGACGGTAGAGAGTAGTGAGCACGGATGTGCCGTTCCCGGTCACGAGTCGGAGGAATGGACGTTGGCATCCACTGTCACCCCACTGATCAACAGAGTCGGCAGAAAATGGCTGCGGCCTTCATCCGTGTAGGCATCCACCCGATTTCCTCTGGGCAGAACATGGGCATGTTCCGCTGTCGGTACGTGAAACTCCCGTCCATCAGCGACATGGATGGTGAATGCCACGAAAGGCCGCGCGTAGAGGAGAGCCCGGATGTCGTCTGCGATCATGCCGTGTGAGACTACCACGCGGCACGGGGACGGACAAGATGAACTGACCGCGCTCCGCCGTTGCCAAGCCCGTCGATTTGCCCTATTGCTGTTCCCCCACCCAATGACCTCCGCCGAAATCCGCCAGTCGTTCCTCGATTTTTTCCGCGAGAAAGAGCACGCCATCGTGCCTTCAGCCAGCTTGCTGCCCACCTCGCCCAACCTCCTTTTCACCAACGCGGGCATGAACCAGTTCGTGCCCTATTTCCTGGGTCAGGAACAGCCCCCGTATTCCCCCGCGCGCGCGGCCGACACGCAAAAATGCATCCGCGCCGGCGGCAAACACAACGACCTCGACGACGTGGGCCTGGACACGTACCACCACACGTTCTTCGAGATGCTCGGCAACTGGTCGTTCGGCGACTATTTCAAGGCCGAGGCCATCGGCTGGGCGTGGGAACTCCTCGTGGACCGCTGGAAGTTCCCGCCGCAGCGTCTCTACGCGACGGTCTACCGTCCTGGCGAGGGCGATCCGGGCGAGTTCGACCAGGAGGCTTACGATAACTGGGCGTACTGGTTCCAGTCCGTCGGCCTGGACCCCGCCGTCCACATCGTCGACGGCAACAAGAAGGATAATTTCTGGATGATGGGCGACACCGGCCCGTGCGGCCCGTGCTCAGAACTCCACGTCGATCTGACCCAGGCTGGGGACACCCAGGGCTCGCTCGTCAACAAGGGCGACTCGCGCTGCATCGAAATCTGGAACCTCGTCTTCATCCAGTTCAACGCGAACCCGGACGGCACATTTTCGCCGCTGCCCGCGCGCCACGTCGATACCGGCATGGGCTTCGAGCGTGTGGTGAGCATCCTCCAGGGCACGGGAAATTTCTCCGATTTCAACTACTACATCTCGAACTACGACACGGATGTATTCCGGCCGATCTTCGACGCCGTTGAGGCGATCTGCCCGCACAAGTACGGCTCCACGCAGCCGACGCCGGGCACAGCGGGCGCGAACGACCAGGAACGCATCGACATCGCCTTTCGCGTGATCGCCGACCACCTGCGCACGCTGAGCTTCGCCATCGCCGACGGCATCCTGCCGGGCAACACGGACCGCCATTACGTCCTGCGCCGCATCCTGCGCCGGGCGGTACGCTACGGACGCACGCTCGGGTTTAGCGAACCGTTCTTCTACCAGCTCGTCCCCACTTTGGTAGCGCAGATGGGCGGCGTGTTCCCCGAACTCGCCGAGAACGCGGAAAAAGTCGCCGCGACGATCAAGACCGAGGAGGAAAGCTTCAACCGCACGTTGGATCGCGGCATCGCGCTTTTCGAGGAAGCAGCATCGCAGTTGCCCGAAGGCGGACAAGTCAGCGGCGCGGTGGCGTTCCGGCTCTCGGACGAACAGGGTTTCCCGCTCGACCTGACCGAGGTCATGGCACGCGAACGCGGGCTGACCGTGGACACCGCCGGGTTCGAGGAACTCATCGAAAAACAACGCGCCCAAGCCCGCGCCGCGCAAAAAAAGGAGGTCATCACCGCCGAGACCGACCCGGAAGCGGACATGGTGAAAACTGATTTCGTCGGCTACGTGCGCGACGCCTGCGTGGCGAACATCGAGGAGGTCAAGGAAGATGGCGAACAGGTGTACGCGGTCGTCAACCGCTCGCCGTTCTACGCTGAGATGGGCGGACAGGTCGGCGACGTGGGCATCATCCAGATCAGCGGCAAGCCCGACGTGGCGATTGCCAACACGATCCGGCGCGGGCCGAGTTATTACCTGCGTCTCGCCAACCCCGCCGACAAGGAAAATCTCTCGCTCGACCGGCTCGTCTCGCTGGAGATCGACGCCGCGCGCCGCCGGGCCATCGAGACGCACCACACCGCGACGCACCTGCTCCATTGGGCGTTGCACGAGGTCGTCGGAGCCGACGCGACGCAAAAGGGTTCCTACGTCGGGCCGGACCGGCTGCGATTCGACTTCAACAGCGCCGCCCTGACCCCGCAACAGGTCAGCGACGTGGAAAACCTCGTCAACACGCACACGCTGCTCAACTCACCCGTGGGCTGGCAGGAAGTGCCGTTCGCCGAAGTGCGCGGGCGGCCGGACATCATGCAATTTTTCGGCGACAAGTACGGTGACACTGTGCGCGTCGTGCAAATCGGCGGACGGCCCGGCGGGTTGGACGGCTATTCGATGGAACTGTGCGCGGGCACGCACACGCGCGCGACGGGCCAGCTCGGGGCGTTCAAGATCGTCAGCGAAGGCGCGATCAGCGCCGGCGTGCGGCGCATTGAGGCAGTGGCGGGTCAGGCGGCGCTCGCGTTTTTCCGCGAACAGGCCGCCACTCAGGGCAAGCGCATCGAGGAACTCGAAGCGAAGCTGGCCGAATTGAACAAGTCGCAGGAAAAGGACAAAGCCAATGTGCTCAAGCGCGACGCCGAAACCTACGCGGAAAAAGCGATGGCCCGCGTGGACGCGAACGCCAACGTGCCGCGCATCGTCGAGAACGTCGCGCTCGGCACGGCGGGAGCGGAACTGCTCCCGACGGTCCTCAACGCGCTGAAGGGCCGCAAGTTCAAGGGCGTGGCGGTGCTCGCCGGCGTGGCTGACGGCACGGCGCACCTGGCGGTGGGCGTGTCGCCGGAGTTCGTGGGCCGCTTCAACGCGGGCAAGATCGTGCAGCAATTGGCGTCCATCGTCGGCGGCAAGGGCGGCGGCAAGGCGGACCAGGCGCGCGGCGCGGGCAAGGATGTCGGCAAGGTGGACGCCCTTCTCAAAAAGGCGGGCACGATGCTCGGCGGCGAGGCGAAGACATAACTGGGTTAACCCTAGGATCGTAACGGCGAATGTCCGCCCCGTCGGAGAAGGGGTTTGCGTATTTCCTTTCTCTTCCCGATTTGGTATCATGCTACCAACCGGGCATGAAATACGCGCGCTCCTGTATCGTTCTTCCTTGGCTTTGGGAATATCGCTGGTCGGCAGGTTTACGATTGCAAAACTTCCGTCCCTCGACCACCCGCAGGCCGGTGCGAGCACGATAACGGAGCCGTCGATCCCTGGCCTTCCTTCGTCGTCCTACCTTGAGGCGCATCGTGGAGAGACCGACCCGCAAGTCGTGTTAGTCCGGCGGAGAATCTATACCGCGCGGC
This sequence comes from uncultured Verrucomicrobiota bacterium, assembly GCA_937873255.1. GTDB lineage: Bacteria > Verrucomicrobiota > Verrucomicrobiia > Chthoniobacterales > SZAS-18 > CAHJWO01. The sequence goes on from CALMVM010000375.1 coordinate 4,820, forward strand.
AAGCGCCGGAACTGCCTGCCCTCGTTGCCTTGTCGCACGATGATACAGCTTTACGGGACGTGGCCTACGCACTGTCCGCAGACCAATGCCGGGATGCCTTCCAACACGCGATGCTGAAAGGCGGTTGCTGGCCGGTAGCCAACGCCATGCTGGAACCGTTGATTGAGCGCAAGGCGGCGGATCAGTTCGCAAAAATCGCCCGGTGGCTGGTCGATCCTTCCAACCATTTTCCGCAACCGTTGGAGGCGCGAATGTTCGCGCACGACTCGACCGTAGAATGGAGTCGCAGCGATCCACGAGCGGCGGCAGATTTTGCGGCGAGTGTGCCGCTCGTCAAGGACGAAGCCGACGATTGGTCTTCGCTGTCGCACGTACTCGCCGAGGTCTGCGGCGGCTGGGCGAGCAAGGACCCCGCTGGCGCGCGGGGCTGGGCAGAAGCATTGCCCGATGCGGACCCGCGAAAGGTCGACGCGCTCGCCGCGTCCATGTCGATTTTTAACGAATTCTATCCCGACAAGATCAAAGCTTGGGTGGCGCGATTGAGCGGCGTGAACGACCAGACGCCGAAGTTGGCGGAGACCGTCGCAGGAGAACTAGCCCAAGTCGAACTACAGAAGACAAAACAACCGTCCTCGGCGCTGCAATGGGCGTTGTCCATTTCGGACGCGCCCACGCGCCGCACCGCACTCCAGGGTGTGATCAACGTCTGGGTGCCAAGCGGCGGCGAGGAAAGCATCGCTCAGTGGAAACAATGGGCTAAGGCGCTGCCGCCGGACGAGGTTCGCGGCGCGATTTGGGGAGCCTTGGCCGTCGCGTGGCAATCGTGGGATCACCGCATGGTGGAACTTGTCGGTGGAAGCCCTGAATTCTTCCAGCAGTTTAAAGAAAACGGCAAGGCGGCAAACGATTGGCTTCTCAGTCTGCCAGCGGGCACTGATCGTGATGAAGCAATAACCATCCGCGAGAGATTCGAGAATTCTATTCTGGAACAAAAACTCTGGCGGTAATTCCTTTTGCCGAGGTGGTCTCTTGTTTGTCCGCGCAGCGGAGGCGTCGCTGTAGAATCTGACCGCACTGGAATTTTTCTTCACGCCGCCTCTTCGTGCGGCTGCGGCAAGTCGGACTCCCCGTCGATCTCCGCCGGACGCAAAAACTGCGCGGACGGCCGCGCGGAAATCCGTCCGTCCTTGTAAATCGTCTGACCGCGCAGGAGTGTCCGCAGCACCTTGCCCCGGACGTGCCGGCCGATGTAAGGCGAATGCGCCGGATGCCGGTAAAGCAGCGAGTCCTGGCGGATCTCGTCGCCGCTGTTCAGGCTGACGATCACCAGGTCCGCGTCGGCCCCGACGGCGATCTCCCCCTTGCGCGGATGCAGTCGGAAGCGGCGCGCCGCGCTGGTGGAGAGCATTTCCACCATCCGCTCCAACGGCACGGGGTGGCTGTCCTCCTCCGCCGCCGTGAGCATCAGCGTGAGGCGGGACTGGCATCCGGCGATCCCCGTGTGGGCCGCAAACAGATGTGGCGCGTGCAGCTTGCGCTCGGGCGGCGCGGGACTGTGCGCGGAGGCGATCATATCCACCCCGCCGGCGATGAGCTGATCCCACAACGCTGCCTGTTCGGCGGCGGTGCGCAACGGCGGCGCGCTTTTGGCGTACGATTGCAGCCGCTCGGCGTCCGCCTCCGTCAACACGAGATAATGCGGGCACGTCTCGCACGAGATATTGAGCCCCTGCGCCTTCGCCTGGCCGACCAGTTCGATGCCGCGAGCGGTGCTCACGCTGGAGATGTGCAGCGCACAGTCCGATTCCCAGGCGAAGAAAATCGCGCGCTGGATCGCCTCCAGTTCGGCGATGACCGGCCGCGACGCCAAGTAATCCGCCGCCGAGAGTCGTCCGTCGGCCACCGCGCGGCGGGCGAGGCGCGCGGTGATCCCCTCGTTCTCCGCGTGGACGGCGACGATCTGTTCCAGGTCGCTGGCCCGGCGCATGCCTTCGAGCAATGTGCAGTCGTAGGCGAAGGGGAAATCGTCCGTGCCGCTCTCGCTGAGATATGCCTGGAAGCCGACCACGCCGCAGTCCGTGAGGTCCTGCATGTGCACGAGGCTCTCGGAGGTCAACCCGCCCCACAGGCCGAAGTCCACCAGCGAACTCGCCTTGCCGAAGTTCCATTTCGCCAGAAATCCGCCGCGGTCCACCACGGGCGGTGAACAGTGCAGCGGCATGTCCAGATACGAGGTCACGCCGCCGGCCGCCAGCGCGCGGCTGCCGCTCTCGAAGCCTTCCCAGTCCGTGCGGCCGGGTTCGTTGAAATGGACGTGCGGATCGACCAGCCCCGGCAGCACGTGGAAATCGCTCGCGTCCAGGTCGGCGTCCGTGCTGCCGAACACGGCTCGGCCCAGCGACGTGATCAGACCATCCTTGATGCCGAGGTCGAGCTTGTCCACGCCGTGAGGCAAGACCACCGACGCACCACGGATGATCAGGTCGAAATCGCTCATGAGGAGGGCTGGGAGGACAAACTTCTCTACGGAAAGCGCGGTGATCGATTTTTGCTGACAGCAGTTCGCGGGCGAATCTGCGGGCAGACCGTCGGGTTTGCGAACTTTTTCGTGCGGCGGGGCGCGATTCCGGCTCCATGGCCGGACGGCCGACGCCAAGGATTCGGGGCGGACCGCGCGTTTGCGTTTACGGCGGACTCCGTCATCTTAACCGTCTCGCGTTCACCGCGCTACCTTTCTTCTTTCGCTACCACTATGAGTTCCATTGTTCCCGGCCTCCGCAGCCCCGCCGACCGCGTGGGCGGCCTCATTTATTTCGGGCGCATGCTCGACAAGATTCGATTGCACCGCGACGGCCGCCTGCCGGAGGAATACCGGTCCAACCTCGGCGTCGGCTTCGACGAGCGTTGCGTCCATTTCCTGAAACTCTCCTACCGCGACCTCGTCGATCACCTGACCGAACACCGTGACGCCACCGACGACGAATTGCTCCAATGGGCGTTCAACAACGGACGCCGTCCGGACGACGAGGAGATCGAGGTGTGGAGCGAATTCATGCGCAAGCGCGGCTGGAAGGACGAGGGCAGCGCGCGACTGGAGGAACGCAAGGCCGAGGGAGGTTTCGCGGAGAGGCGCGACATCGAGACGATGTTCCAGTACATCGACGCGGACGAAGGGCGGTTTTAGCGGCGGAGGCCGTTTTCGGGCTTTGTCCCGGCGAGGGTTTGCGGTTTAATCGCCGCATGCCGCCCTGCTGCATGACCGCCGCCCTCTGTTCGCTCGCCTCCTCCGGCGCGGACCCGCTGCTTTTTGCGTTCCGCGAGTCCACCGTGCCGGGCAAGCTGATCCTGCTGTTGTTGTTCGTCGGGTCGATCTTCAGTTGGTCGGTGATGGTGACGAAAATCCGCGTGATCCAGTACGCGCGGCGGCGCACGGAGGAGTTCATGGATCAGTTCCGCGCCGACCGGCAGCCGCTACGGTTGTACGAGGGTGGGCTGCCATACGACGGCGCGCCGCTTTACGAGGTGTATCTCGCGGGTTGCCAGGAAATGACGTTCCACCTGCTCGGTTCGTCGGAAGTGGACGATTCGTTCCACTCGCGCGTGGAGATCGCCGAGAAGGTCACGCCGGCGCAGTTGCGCGCGGTCATCGCGGCGATGGAGCGCGCCGTCGGCGAGGAGGCACTCCGGCTGGAATCGCAGTTGATCCTGCTGTCCACGGCGGTCAGCGGCGCGCCGTTTTTAGGATTGCTCGGGACGGTGTGGGGCGTTATGGACACATTCACGGGAGTCGCCATCGCGGGCAAGCCGAACCTCGCCGCGATGGCCCCGGGCGTGTCGGGGGCACTCATCACGACGACCATCGCGCTGCTGGTGGCGATCCCGGCGATGTTCGGCTACAATTTTATCCTGACGAGCATCCGCGCGCTGATCGTGCAGATGGAGAATTTCGCGGCGGAGCTGAGCAGCGAGTTCGAGCACAAATACGTCAGCCACGGCGGTCCGAACTGGACGACGCGGCTGGCGATGAAATGAAGGCAGAAGGTAGAAGGAGAAACAGAAACCTGATTTGAGCCCTTCGGCGTTCTCTGCTGCTACCCCTCTCCTTCTACCTTCTGTCTTCTGCCTTTTGCCTTCTGCCTTTTCTTTATGCGCCGTTTCTCCCAGCGCGAGGGCCTGCACACGTTGAGCGAGATCAACGTCACGCCCATGCTCGACCTGTGCTTCGTGCTGCTGGTGATTTTCATGATCACCACGCCGCTGTTGGAGAGCAACAGCGACCTCGCCCTGCCCAACAGCCGGGCCACCAGCCCGAACGCCGACCCCGAGAAGGTCCACACGATCACCGTGGACCGCAACGAGGCCCTCACGCTCGACGGGCAGCCGGTCGCCTCGGCGGGGGCGTTGCGCGAACGGCTCGTGGCGCTCCAGCGCGACCGGCCCGACCTGGCAATGATCGTGCGCGCGCACAAGACGCTGACCGTCCAGCAACTCGTCGGCGTGCTCGACGCGTTGCGCGAGGCGCGGATCACGAAGGTGGGCATCGTCAACGAACAGGCCGGCGGGGCCGCGCCGTGAGGCCATTGAACATTTCCGCGCCCGGACGCGACTAATGGTCCGAATCATGGACGGCCCGGGGAAATTTCGCCGCAACGTGGTGCTCATCGCGTTGGGCCACGTCTTCGTGATCGGCGGGATCGCATGGTGGGCGTTGCGCGCGGAGCATCCGCACCCGGCCGACGAGGTCGTCAACTGGATGGAAATGTCCGCTGGCGCGCAGAGCGGCCCGGGCGATCCCGGCGGCGCGCCCCTGCCGGACACGGATCGCGTCGAGGACGCGTCCCCGACGCCGAAAGCCTCCGCCGCGCGGGAAACTGCCGTGCCCGTGCCGCGTTCCACCGAGGCGCTGACCGACACCGACCGCGAATTCGCCACCCGCCGCGCGACGCCGACGCCCGTTCCCACCC
>CALMVM010000376.1 GCA_937873255.1 uncultured Verrucomicrobiota bacterium
CGTGCGGACGGATGCGCGGCGGGGTGGATTTGGGAGTGGCGGACGGCGTGGCGGGCGCGCTGTCGGGCTCGGGGGTGGGCGCGATGGGTTCGACGGGTCCGTTGTCGCCGGGCCGGGGATAGCGGCGCGACGCGGCCGGCGTGGGAGTAGGCGAAGGCACGCGGTCCATCCACGCGGGGGTCTCTTCGGTGTCGGCGGCCGGACGGCGCGAGGGCGCGGGCGAGTCGAACGGCACCGCACGGGCCTGGGGCGGCTCGGAGTCGGCGGGCGTCGCGCGGTTTTCCTCTTCGACGGGTCGCGCACGCCGGACCTGCCGGGTCGGCGTGGGCGTGAGCGTGGGCGACGGCCGGGGCGACACCGCGCCGAAAGGCTGGAGCCGGGGAGTGTCCTGCGCGCGGACCCCGGGCAGGGTCGGTCCCCATCCGAGGAGCCACCCGGCAGCGAGAAGGACGGCGGAAAGGCGCACGGCGGGCGGTCGCCGACGCCGGGAAACGGGCCGGCTCGTCATGGTTGGGAAGGAGCGGGCGCGGGGGCCGTCGTGGCGAAGGCGACGTTCCAGATGTTGGCGCGGCGGCAGGTGTCCATCACGTCGACGATGTGGGAGTATTCGACGTGCTGGTCGCCGCGCACGATGACGGCCTGATCGGGATAGATCTCGGAGAGTTGGCGCAATTTGGCTTCCAGTTGTTCCTGCGTGAGCGTCTGGCTGTTGAGGATGACGCGGCCGTCGGAGGCGACGTTGATGATGCACTGGTTGATGGGCCGCTGGTTGTCCTTGCCTTCCTTGGCGGTGGGCACCTTGACTTCGAGGGAGGTTTCCGCGCGTGAAAAATTGTACGTCACGATAAAGAAGATCAGCAGGCAGCAGAACACGTCGATCATCGGTGTGACCTGGAACCCGAGAATGGGCGGGGGGGCGGATTTTTGGCGGAAATTCATAAGCAGAAGGATTGGCCGCAAAAAGCGCAAAAAACGGAGGAGCAGAAAATTCTCATCCTTTTGCGTTTTTTGCGTCTTTTGCGGCTAAAAATCATCTTCCAGCGCGACCTCGCGCTCGCGCTCGCGTCGGCGACTGGTGCTGGGAGCATAGTACAGCGAGAAAACGGCGAGGATCTGCGTCGCGGCGGCTTCGAGTTCGGAGTTGAGGCGCTGTACCCGGCCCCGGAAATACGCGTAGCCCGTGAACGCCACGATGCCCACCACCAAGCCGCTGGCCGTACACACCAGCGCCTCGGAGACGCCGCTGGCGAGCATCATCGGCTTGGACGTGGCGAGGTCGGTCGCCAGCGCGCCGAAGGAATGGATCATGCCCGAAACCGTGCCCAGCAATCCCACCATCGGCGCGATGGTGCCCACGTCAGCCAGGTACGTGATGCGATGACTCAGCGAGGATGCCTGCCGCACGCCTTCCGTCTCGGCAATCTCACGCACGCTCGCCAGCGGGGCGGTGGGGTTGTCCTTGGCGAACGCCAGCATGGATTGGACGATGCGCGCGACCGATTCGCCGTGCCGGCTGCTGACGGCCAGCAGCCCCAGATAATCGCGCTTGCGCATCAATGCCTCGCAGATGTCGAGGTAGCGGTGCGTGACCACCGCGCCGCGCCGCAGAGTCAAGAGGTAGATGAAGATCAACAGCGTGGCGAGGAACAGCAGCCCCGCCAGCGGCAGCATGAAGTACCCGCCGGAGACCAACACGCTCCAGAGCGTCCCCACGGGATCGACCCCACCCGGCTGGACGGCCGGCGGCGGGGTGGGAACGGCGGCCAGGAGCGAGGCGGCGGATTGGAAAACCGGACCGTTGAGCGGGTTCATGCGTGCGGGATCGACAAAGAAAGTGTATCGCGGCGGCGGCGAAAGGAAAGACCGAAGGCAAAGCGGCCCGCCACGGATGCGCCGGGCCAGCTAATCGACGGACGCAGGGACGCGAACGTTCATTTTTTCCGCTGACGCCGCACCCGCAGCATCGTGTCGGGATGGTTCGTGGTGATCCCGTCCACGCCCGCACGCAGGAAGCGTTCGCACGCCCGGGGGCGGTTGACGGTCCAGACGAAAACCCGCAGGCCCAGCGCGTGGATTTCGTCCACCAGCCGGGCGTTGAGACAGCGGTGGGCGAAGAGGTCCACGCCGTCGAGGCCGAGTTCGCGCGCCTGCGCGGCCATCCGGCGCACGACGCCCGAAGGCCGCCGGTGCAACGCGCGCCGGCGCGGGTCTCCTAACCAGAGAACACTCGTTTGTGGCAGGCGTGACTTGGCGAGGACGGCCAGTTCGCGGTCAAAGGCGATGAGGACGATCTGCGCGGGCGGCAGCCCGGAGACGGCTAGGTCTTCTTCCAAGGGGGCGAGGAGTTCGGGGCCGGCCTTGAGTTCGATGACGAGGCGCTTGCCCGGCGGCACGGTGGCGAGCACGTCGCGCAGGGATAGGATGCGTTCGCCTTCCCAAATGGGGTCGTGGAAGCTACCGGCGTCGAGCGATTGGAGTTGTGCCAGGGTGGAAGCAGCCACGCGCCGTGGCACGCCGGTTGTGCGGCGGGTGTCGGGATCGTGGATGACGACCGCGCAGCCGTCGGCGGTGCAATGGATGTCCACCTCCACGGCGTCGGCGTCCATTTCCCACGCCAGACGCACGGCGGCGAGGGTATTCTCCGGCGCGCGTGCCGAAGCGCCACGGTGGGCGATGATCCAGGGAGAGTGCGTTGCGCTCACGTTGCGGTGTACCCTGCGGGCACGTTGCGGGTTGCGATTTTCCAAGTGTCGGCGGAATAGCACAACTCACAACCCGCAACGTCTGCGCAGCAGACACCGCAACCCGCAACGTGCCCGCAGGGCACACCGCAACGCGCCGCAGGCGCATCCCTCCCCATGCAACACGTCCCCCTCGGCCGCAGCGGCCTCAAAGTCTCCCCGCTCTGTCTCGGCACCATGAACTTCGGCCCGCACACGACCGAGGCCGACAGCTTCGCCATCATGGACAAGGCGCTGGAGATCGGCGTCCAGTTCTTCGACACCGCCGACGTGTACGGCTGGAAGACCGGCGAGGGCGTCACCGAGCAGATCCTCGGCAAATGGTTCGCCCAAGGCGGCGGCCGGCGCGAACGCGTCGTGCTGGCGACGAAGGTCTTCGGTGACATGGAGCGCAAGGACGCTTCCGATCCCAACCAGGGCCGCGGCCTTTCCGCGCGCAAGATCGTCCGCCAGTGCGAGGCCAGCCTCAAGCGCCTGCAAACGGACTGGATCGACCTCTACCAGATGCATCACATCGACCGCGCCTGCCCGTTCGACGAAATCTGGCAGGCGATGGAAACGCTCGTCGCCCAGGGCAAGATCGTCTACGCGGGCAGCAGCAATTTCGCCGGCTGGGACATCGCCACCGCGCAGGGGACGGCCGGACACCGGCATTTCCTCGGCCTCATCAGCGAGCAGAGCGTCTACAACCTCGACAACCGCGTCGTCGAACTCGAAGTCCTCCCCGCCTGCCGCCATTACGGCCTGGGTGTAATCCCGTGGAGCCCGCTGGCGGGCGGCCTGCTTGGCGGCGCGCTCGCCAAACAGGCCATGGGCCGCCGCGCCGGCGCGGACTTCGAAAAACGCGTGGCGGAAAAGCGTCCCAAGCTCGAAAAATACGAGGCCCTCTGCGCCGGACTCGGCGAGGGTCCAGGCGAGGTTGCGCTAGCGTGGCTCTTACACAACCCGGCCGTAACGGCCCCGATCATCGGTCCGCGCACGATGGATCAGCTCACCGGCGCGCTAAAAGCGCTGGAAATCAAGCTGTCCGCCGAGACGATGACCAAACTCGACGAAATCTGGCCCGGCCCCGGCGGCGAAGCGCCAAAGGCGTATTCCTGGTAAGACGGGTCGCCGCGCGTGGAAGCTTTCGGATCGGCCGCCACGAAGTTGCCGCTTTTTGCAGCACTTTCCGACGGCGCACAGGTGTCCGCAGCCCCGGCAGGGGCGGAAGAGTTTAGCCCACGGCGTGAGCTGTGGGTTGCGCGCAAAAAATATCATAGCCCCGGCAGGGGCGTAAGAAAGCTGGCATGGTGGTTCCTGCCGACGCAGCTTTATTTCTTACGCCCCTGCCGGGGCTGAACCCCAGAGGGATCATATACCCACGGCTCACGCC
>CALMVM010000377.1:0-17124 GCA_937873255.1 uncultured Verrucomicrobiota bacterium
GGCTGGGCTTGCTCACGCGCTGGCCGTGGGGGCGGGCCGCCGTGCAAGCGGGCGGGGGCTGATCGCGTGCATCGGGTTCGGATTTTTGGTCAACTTCATCCGAGGGTGAGTGCAGGGGGCTCCGCCGGGGTAGAGGGGATCTTTTCTTTCGTGCCGGCGCGCATGGAAGCGCATGCGGTCGTACCGGGAACGAGCGATTACATCGCCGGCTTCCTCCATCCTTTTCTCACCCCGCCCCATCTGCTCGTCCTCGTCAGCCTGGGACTGTTCCTAGGACAGCATCCGCTGCGTCCTCTCGTGCCGGCAGCCGGTGTTTTTGCGATGGCGGCAGCCCTGGGAATCCTGGCAACTTGCGTCCACGCCGTCACCGGAGTGCCGCCGGTGGTGTTGATCGTCCTCGGACTTTGCATCGGCGGCCTCGTCGCGTCGGCAGCATTTGATAAGGCATGGATGCGCCTGGCTGCCTGCGCGGCGACCGGACTGGCGCTGGGACTGGACTCAGGCGTGGACCCGGGTGTCGCCGGGCCGGGCATGGCGAAAACGCTTGGCGCGACGTGGGCGGGGTTGACACTCGGCGTCGTCAACGTGGCGCATTACAGCGCGCAGTTGCCCGCCCGGCGGTGGGTGCAAACGGGCGTTCGCATCGTCGGTGCGTGGAGCGTGGCCGTCGGCATTCTGATGCTGGCGTTTGCCCTACGGCGTTAGCCGGGCGCGGACCGGACCGCCCCCCTTACGGGCGGAAAAGTCGGATGCCGCCGTCGAAAGGCTCGACGCGCAACGTGTAAAAATTCTTCGGCTGCCCCGTCGGGACGGGGAGGTTGGCCTCGACCAGAGTAATGAACCAGCCGCCCGAAGCGGCAACGGGAGTGGGATCGAGATCGGTCGAGCCATCGGGCATGAACTGGAACCCGACGTAGGAACACTGCATGGTGCCGTAGGCGGGGAGCGTATCCTTCCCGCTGACGGACAAGGTGGCACCCGTGGGCGGGGACAGCAGCGTCGAATGCGCGCTGTCGGAAGCGAAGATGATCTTGGTGCTCAGAGTTTGCAATTTGGTGAGCGGCGTCACGGCACCGCTATCCTCCACCCGGAAGCATTGCATCGCGGCATAGTTGTTTGCGTTGTCGGGCGAGGCCACCGGCAGTTGGTAGAAACGCACCTGCACCCGGCGGTTGCCGGTCAGGGCTGCCTGTCGGGCGAAGGAAATCTGGTCTCCGACCAGTTCGCCGGATTGCGTCAGGTTCGAGCCGCGCATGACCTGGACCGTCGACGGCGCGATGAGGGCAATCAAGGCGACCATCACAGCCATTACCGTCAGCAATTCCACCAAGGTGAACGCGTCGTCGTTTCGTGCTTTCATAGGGACCGGAAAAAGGGCGCGCCGGGAGGATCAGAAATCCTTTGTGCTGATGGTGTGGAACTTGTAAAACTGGCTGAGCGGCGTGGTGGCACCGTTGGCGTAATCCGGGATCGCCGCGCCGGCGTTCGGGTCCACGTAGCGCTCGATCTGGAAGGAGCCACGGTATTCCGCCGTTACTACGTCTTTTGCGCCGGAGGTCGCATCGGCCGGATCGACAAACGTTGCCTGGTTGGTGAGCAGGCTTTTCTTCAAGGTCTGCGCGCGGACGTGGATCGTGTACGTGTTCGACTTGGTGGTCAGCCTCGGGTAAAGATCGCTGTAGGGTTCCTCGCGCAAGTTGTCACCGGTGAGCTGGCAGGCGTTCCAGAAGGTCGCCATGTTCGCGTAGGTCGGGTTTGACGGCACGCTGGAATCATAAGAACTAGCGTCGGGGTAATCGGCGACGGGGACGAGCGGCACGCTGCAAATTTCCGAGGCCGAACGGAAGATGTCGCCGCTGTTGAAACGGTCCTCGAAGGCGCGCAAGGTTCCCGTTGTCTCGTCGGCGTTGATCCCATAGCGATATTGGTCGGACATGTTGCCTGTCGCTGATTTGTATCCCCCCAACGAGTAGCGGCCTGTCAGAACCTTCACGGACTTGGATGGGATCGCCGTGACGCGAGTGCTCTTCAACACGGCTCTGACTCCCGTATCGCGGCGGATGTACGTAAAAGGAACGATCTGGTAATTCATGTTGACCTTGCCCTGCGAGGAAAGCGGCTCACTGAGAGCGTAAGGTTCGACGATAGGCATGGTGAACAGGTCTAGGAGATAGTGATCCGGGATTGTCAAATAAGGGGGTGAGGGAGGGGCGCTGGTCCCGCCCGACGAGGTACCCGACGACTTTCCGAAGCCCGGATGATGAAACGATGCGGTCGTCGTATTTGCCGCCGCCGCCGGGAACGGACAGAAAAGCAGCGTCTGCCAAGGCTTTGCCGAGGAAGTATCGGTGGGGTTGATGCCGGTGGGCAGCGAGCCGAACATCACCGCCGACGAAACCTCCCGGTTCGGCGAATATGTCACGCCCGACTCGTCGGCCGCAAAAGAGCGATTGTAGTAGACAGCGGTGGCGTTCGTCGCTTGCGCTCTGCCGCTGGTATTTGCGACAAGGCCATTGCCTTCGTCAGGCTTGTTGATGTAGGGTCCATCTTCGAGTGCTCCGTTCCCGGTGTCCCAATCGCCAGGGTATGGAATGCTATCGTTGCCAGTCAGCAGCGCAGACGTCACCCCAACAGCCACGCTGGGATAAGCTTCCGGGTAATAAGCGGGCACGCTAGTGTTGGGGGGAGGCAGACCCGCCACCAGCGAGCCGGTATATGCGGATTTCCGAGTTTTGTCCGATCTGGGGACACCGTTAGCAGGAGGAGCGAAGAAGTTGCCTGCGTAAGGAAAACCGCCGTAATCGTACCAGCCGAGACCGCCGTAGCCCGGATTATCGCCGATCCGCAGACTATGCGCGAACTGCCAGTTGAAATCGGCTTTTGCTGGATTTGGATCGAGCAACGAGGCCGTCCCACCGCGAGATCGGTAATCGTAGAACGGGTGCGGGCCGAAATAGTTCGCGGGAACATCTTTCATCCCGGCGAGGATGCGCAGGTCTCCCTTGGCCGGACCGCCCACACTGACCACGACGCTGCGGACCACGTCATTCTGATCGATGATGCCACCAAGATTAGCAAAGTTGAGGGGATCGGCCGCCTGTCCGTCCGACGTACCGATCCGAGCGCCGAAGATACTGGCGGGGGTGCCTGTGATGTTGGTGCTGTTTCTTGTTCCGACCTTCGGCACAGGCAGCTTCAACGAGGGCGGAAACTGAATGTGGAGAGTCTGAAGCAGTACACTCTGGATCACGGGAGTATCGGGATTCGACCAGATCTCGACGGTGATCTCGACCGGATTGCCAGGGTTGAAGTCAAAGGCGGTCGAGGAAGCCGGAAGGTTGCCATTGCCCGGACTCGACGTGCCAACGGCGGGGTTGTTGAAAAACGGATAGTTCTGCGCGCCGGCCCCATAGGCCATGGATTTGGGCCTGTTCCCGTTGCTGTCGTAGTAGAACGACGTTTCCATACCGACATACTCGGTGAGGTTGCCCGCCGTGATGTAGCCAACACCAACATTCACGATATTCGTAGCGTCCGCAGGCATGTTCAAGGGAACGGGCGTCGAAGGCGGGCCACTATCATCCTGAATGGTGAAATTATTCATCCCTCTGACCCTGATCCTCATGTCCGGCTTGAGCGACTGCATGCCCGGCGAAGGATTGAATAATTGCAAAATGAGCACCGCGCCGATCTGGACGGGTTCGGCGGGATTGTCATTGCAACGGAAAAAGTCGATGGCGGCTTCCGTGATCGTGCAAAAACGGCCGAATCCCTGGGTGTTCACGCCGGGTCCATCGGGCTGCAGCGGCACGACTTGTCCCGCGTTGGAGTAGCGGTAGGACTGATTCGCCGGGAGCGGGACCAGCATGGTGTTCAGGCCAGAGCGGATGTCGTCGACCATCTCGGTGATGATCTGGTTCGTGGCTGTCCCGTACTTCGCGGTGAAATTGCCGCCCAGGCCGGGTACATCGCTCTTGAGAAGTTGTTGCAGGTATGTGTAAAGCGTGGCGTTGCGCGGGATCGACCAGTCCAAGGTCGGGCTGTCGCAACTCAGGAACGACCCCTCGGCCGTGCTGGTGAGTCGTTGGAAAGAATAGAGGTTCGTGGAACCAATGGGCACCGTCGAACAGAAGGCCAAAAGTTTTTCTTTCGGAGTCTGGGCGTTCGTTCTCGACTGCAACGGCCAGAGCGAGAGGCGCGGCGTATTCAGCAGAGTCACTTCCGGAGCGCGGTTGCTCGCCGTCAGGAAGAAACGCGCGGTTTCCAGAAATTGCGGGGTGATCGGAGGAATCTGGTAGCTGACTCCCTTGGCAGTAGTGGTCTGCGCGACATTTCTTGTCTGACGGGTCCGCGTTGAGCCGGTAGCCGAGATTTGCGTGTTGAACATCAGTTCGTCCAGCGTGGTGTAAAGGCGGTCCGCGTCGTAGATTACCCCCGTAGCGTTGATCCCTGCGGTCGGCTGTGTCCCGCCGGCAGAGCCGTTGGTCGCGCCCTCCGTTACACGCGGGGTCAGATCGTAATACGGCAGCCATTTGGAGTAGGTATTCGACGTCGGCCATTTATCCACCGGCCAGAGCGAACCAAACACCGTGCTCAGGCAGGTCTTGGCCGGGTGGCCCGGGAACGTCTGGAATTCGTTCTGCGCAGGAACGTTAAGCGAATAATTGACCTCTGTGCCGTTCTTGGCCCGGGGGCGGCTCCAGAAGGTGCCCTCCGAAGCCGTGTTGATGTTGAGCTTGCAGGTATCGTCGTCCGTCCAGTACGCGATCCGGCCTGTCACGGGGTTGGACTTCGACGCGCCGGGGATCGTGCCGTCGGCGTTGCGCGGCGAGAGCTGGCCATTCTGCAATTGATAGAGCCAGCGCACGGGCATGGGCACCGGATTGTTGTTCGGTGCGACGGGGTTGTTGCGGTTGTAGGTCGCCGGCTCATCCACGCCAAACCCGTCGATGTCGGATGTGCCGTCTCCATTGCCATTGTTGTCCGCGTCATACCCATATAGCGGGCGGCCGTTCGTGGCGGTCCCAGCGACCGGCTGGAGGAAATTGCCGTCGATGATCGGGTAGTGCGCGCTGTAGCCGGTTGTGGTGGAGTGGTCGGTGAAGATGACCGGGCTGTTGAGATCGACGAAATCCCCCGGGTGCTTGTTCCAATCCGTGGGAATTTCCTGCGAAAAGGTCGTGTCGGAACTCGGGTTGAAATTTCCCGTCGAGTCTACCAGCACGTTCGAAGAGTAGAGTTTGAAAACGTTGTTGAGATTGCCGGTCGCGTCGTAGGTGCGGATCAGGCCGGGCTGGGAGGCCCAGGCCAGGGGGGCGGCACTCGTGCCGCCAGCGGTCGCGGCCTGGATTTGTCCTTCCAACAACGTGACCGCCGAATCTGCAAGGAGCTTGACCCGCAACTCGTCGGAATAATTCTTGGAAGAGGCCAGATCGGTCGATGCGCTGGTGAAAAAAGCGATGACGACCACCGTCAGCAGGACCAGAATGCTCAAGACCACGACGATGGCAACACCGGATCGGCGCGAGCGCGCGAAAAGAGAGGGGGGAATCATGGCGCAATAGGAGGACGAAGGGTCTAGGGCGAGGCCGACTGGCTCCATTTCGCCCCTGGCACGTTCACATCCGTGGTGAACACACGGTAATTCAAATGGTTTGTCTGCAGCGTGGCTTGCAGGGAGGCGAGATCGGCGTCGTACCTGGTGACATCGGTGAACGGCGAGGAGTCCAGGAGAGGCGGAGGCGTCGAACCGTAGCGGCCCGCCAAACGTAAAGCCGAAGGAGCGTCAATGGCGACCAGGGTGACTTGCACCAGCGGCGGGAGCTGGTTTTTTGACAACTTGGCGGTGGCATCGCCCGACGCGGACACGTAGGCCTTCGTGTCGTAAGCATACGACGGGGCGATCTCGGTGACCGCCGCGCCGCCCTGAACGGGGTTGCCCGCCTTGGGTCGGACGATCAGCGCAACGATGTTGTCCGCCGTGACCAGCACCGGCGCGGGCGACGAATTGACCGCCTGCGCGAACCAGGAGTTCGCGCCACTGTAAGCGTTACTGGCATAAACGGTCAGATTTTGCGAAGGCTGGTTCAACTCCACCAAGCGGTAACGCCAGGAAGGCGCTTGCGGATTGAGGAAGCTGGGCACCCTGCCGAGCGCCGGATCGTTGTCGTTGGAAAACTCGACGTAGTATCCGACCGCGTTGAGCGTTCGCTCGAGGTTGGCGAAGTCGTTGACCGTCCGGGTCGGGTCCGACACATGGCCAAGCGGGCATGCGAAGAAAATGGCATGCGTCGGCCGGGTGACGTTCGTGGTTGGGAGCAGGGTGCTCGCCTGGCCACAGACGAGTTGCAGGTCGGACGCGCGGTCATAGGTCTTGGGCACGAAATTTTGCACCACGCTGCTCGACGCCCCCTGGGAACCGGCGCTTCTGATCAGGTCCGCGCGGCTGTTCCCACTGGCATCATAGTAGTCGAGATACGTGTTCAGAGTGGCCTGGCTCAGATTGGCCGTGACCCGCTCGAACGTTTTGCGCGCTTCCTGGAAGGCACTGATGCGTGCGCGGGAATTACGCCAGATCGTGCTCGTCTGGTTGGTCATCCCGACGATCATGAGAAGCAGGACGACCAGCACGACCATCGAGACGAGCAACTCCACCAAAGTGAAAGCATGGCGACTCCTGCTCAATGAAGTCCGCAGCTTGACTCCTGCCGCTCGCAAGCATCTTGGCATACTTTAATAAGCCTTGGCTCGATAGATGGAGGTCGTCGTCGCGCGGGCCTGGAGGTCGGCGCTCAGTGTGAGACTGGGCGTGCCGGACAGGCGATGGCCGGGGTCGTTGACGACCTGCACGATCAACGGAATGATGAACGGGTCTGCCGATGAGGGGGATGCCGCAGCGGGACCGGGTTGGATGCTCGCCGTATACACGCTGGAGGCGGCTCCCGGGGCGTTCGCGCCCGTGAGCGGCTGCCCATCGCCATCGAAATAAAAATACACGTTCGTCAGCGAGGAATAATTGTCCGCATCGGCTTGTTGGATCATTCCCGCCATCCGTTGGGCGATCTGCGAGGTAACCGTCAGGTCGGCGGCGTTGCGGGACGTCTGCAGGCCGAGGGGAACCAACCCCATGAGCGGAACCAGGGCGAAAGCCGCGATCCCGAGCGCCAGGGCGGTTTCGATCAGGGTGAAAGCGGATTGCTTCTTCTGGAGAGCCCCGGGTAACGCAGGGGACGGCGCTCGCCTGGGCGAACGCGTGGAGGGATGGGGAATCATGGCGGGAAAAGTGGCGCGGAGGGCTTCTCGTCCCCTCCCGACCACTCTATACGGTGGGCGATTGTTCCGGCCTTCGGCGAACAGAGGGACTCCGGGGCCGGCGACGCATTGAAGAAAGGATAGCGAGATGATATACATCAATCGATGTTTGGCAAACATTTTTTACCATCCCGCGTGCTTCGGCACCGGGGCTGATCCGCCGTTTCCGGGTCGCAACCGACTCCGGCAACGAACACGATCCACGGAGGCCGCCAAGGCCAGTGCATGGAAGCCATTTCATCATGAACCAGACCCCTCACAACGATCGCTCGAACCCGGTGACGGCCTCCTGGTCGCGTCGGCGGTTCGTGGCGCGGGGCGCGCGCGGTTTATCCGGCTGGTTGATGCTCGGCGCGCGCTCCGCCTAGGCGCAGTCCACGCTGCGACACCCATCGCCGGCCGACCCCGCGCCAGAGGCCGCGACGCCGCCGGTCTCCAATCGCGCGCCGCTGGCGCCCGCTGCCTTTGTCGCGCTGCCTTTGGGCAGCGTGCGCGCGCAAGGTTGGCTTCTGCGCCAACTCGAACTCCAGCGCGACGGCCTCACGGGCCGCGCCGAGGAACTCCTGCCCGCCACCGGCCCGGACAGCGCCTGGCTGGGCGGCCAGGGTGAGGATTGGGAGAAAGGGCCGTACTACGTCAAGGGGCTCGTGCCGCTGGCCTACACGCTCGACGATCCCGGCCTCAAGGCGAAGGTCCAGAAGTGGGTGGACGCCATCCTTGCCAGCCAGCGGCCGGATGGTTCCATGGGGCCGAAGACCAACGCCGACTGGTGGCCGCGCATGGTGGTCAATTACCTGTTGCGCGACTACGCCGAGGCCACCGGCGACGCGCGGGTCGTTCCCTTCCTGACCCGCTATTACCGGTACATGGCCGGGGCCGTCGGCGACCGTCATCTGAAAGATTGGGGCAAGGCGCGCGCGGGCGACGAGATGGACACGGTGCTGTGGCTCTACAACCGCACCGGCGACGAGTTTCTGCTCGAGCTGGCCGACACCCTCGCCGCCCGGGCTTACCCGTGGCGGGACATTTTTACCCGCAACCGTTTCTGGAGTTCGGCGACGATTACCAACCCAGGCACAACGTCAACGTCCCGCAGGCGCTGAAGATGCCCGCCGTCTGCTGGCAGCGCACGCACGATGAAGAGGATCGCCGCGCCTACAGCCTGGGCCTCGCCCACCTGCTGCGCGACCACGGCTTGGCCTGCGGCATGCCGAGCGGCACCGAGCACCTCGCCGGGCCGAGCACGACCCAGGGCATCGAGCTTTGCTCCGTCGTCGAACAGATGCTCAGCGACGAGACCGTCCTGCACATCTCCGGCGACGCCGCCGCCGGCGACCACCTCGAACTCGTCGCCTTCAACGCCCTGCCCGCCGCGACAACGCGCACGGCTCCGCCAGCACGTCTACTACATCTTGCCCAACAACGTCGCGGCCCCGCGCGGGGGGCTGGGCTTCAGCCGGGATTACGACGACGCCCGCACGCCCGCGCCGCGCTCGGGCTTCCCCTGCTGCTGTTACAACCTGCACATGGGCTGGCCCAAGCTCGCGCAGAACACGCGCAGAACAGTTGGGCAGCCACGCCCGTGGCGGTGGGCAAGGGCGGCGACGCGGGACTCATCTTCCGGGGGCCAAGGCTGCCATCGGGCCGGACGCCTACCATGGGTATACGTCGGCCTCAGCGCCGAGGGCGGCACGGTAGAACTCGGCCGGGTCAACAACGGCGGACTTCCCTCGCGCGC
Source organism: uncultured Verrucomicrobiota bacterium (assembly GCA_937873255.1). Taxonomy (GTDB): domain Bacteria; phylum Verrucomicrobiota; class Verrucomicrobiia; order Chthoniobacterales; family SZAS-18; genus CAHJWO01. Next base: position 9,050 of record CALMVM010000377.1, read on the forward strand.
GCAGGTCGGATGCTGACGCCCGACGCTCCCTACCAGGTGCGGATCGAGGTGCGGGGGTCGAAACCGCGCGTGTTCGTGGCGGATCTGAACGCCCCGATCCTCGAAGTGGATGACGCCGCTTACAAGGAGGGCTGGATCGGCGTGGCCACTTCAACACCAAGGCCGACCGCACCCGGGCCGCCTTTTCCAGGATCGCTGTCGCGGCTGTTTAGTCGTCCACTTGGAGTGCCTGACCCCAAAGCTCAGCGGCGGCGGGAAGAAAGGCGGGCCGAAAGGGACAGACGCCACCCCGCTGCTTGCTGGAGCGCGTACTTGGGCAGATCGAGTGAATGCAGGAGCAACCTCATTCGGCGAAGGGCTGCGGACAGACGGGATGCTTCCTCGAACGGAGGATTTCGTCAGCGGAGCACTGATAAGATGGGCCAAGGATTTTATTTCACAAGGTGCTCTACCTTTTCGCCGACTCGATCCAGCACCATGAGAGTGTGAGCAGTGGAAAAGTCCGTGTTCTCGGTGGTGAGTCCGTAGGAATACAAGGCGTGTTCCATCTTCACCTCCTTGGTGTCGATATCGAGATGAAATTGCTGGAGTTGGGAGCGCAGATTGGCCCGCACGTGGTCGGCCCCCTGGATCAGCAAGCTCAACTGGCCCTGGTCAAAGTCGAACCATCCTCCCACGATCTGCCCGACCGGCTTGGCTTCGCCAGGCCAGTATTGGTAGCCGCTGACCTGACCACGGGTGACGGTGAGATCGTAGACCACCTTGGTGTCTTTCTGGATGAAGACGATCTTGCCGGTGAAAGTGTACGCGGTGGCGGCGTCCAACTGGCTGGACGGCAGGTTGCCGGTGTCCTGGCCGTAGCCGTGGACCGTGACGAAGAGCGCGAAGGCTAGAATCAAGAAGTTTGTTCTCATGGTGTTTTTCCCGAACCGGCGGCCGCTCTGGACTGGACTGGTTTGCGTAACGCCTCCAAACTCGGCGACGGGCAGCGGAAAAGTCAAGGCTCGAACTCGGTACCGACCCGACCGCCGATGCCTGTTCGCTGGAGCGCGTAATCAGGCCGCTGGCTCACCGGACATTGAGCTTGATCCAAGTGTTTCGTGTCGCGCCCCAGATTGGGGTGCCGGCCCACGATTCGCCGGCGAACTGCTGCATGAGACCTTTGCCATCCTGCCATGTCTGACTGATCTCTTGCGCGGCTCGATGATGAAAATAATCCTTGTCAGTGATGAAACGGTCAACGTCGCCGAAGGTGTCGCAGGCACTCCAGTCGCCGGTCTGCAAATCTGAGACGAAACCGAAGGCGTTGCGCTCAAGGCAGCCTGCGGCGGCAAAATAATAGGCTCCTCCCCAGCGCATCCGATTGTTGACGACATTGAAGACAAGCCAGTCGCCCGAGCGCACCTCGATGTTGATGCGTTCAGCGGTGGCTCCGAAACACTCCGAGAGCAACTCACGCTTGGAGTGGGGAACCATTTGGCCATTGTGATAAACCTCGACAACGAAATCATCAGCCACCGTGATGACATAATGGGCGCGCACTGCCTTGGGTTCATCTGCCATTGCAGGACTGCAAACAAAACCGAGATAAGCGCATGCGATGAGACACAATGAATGAATTTTCATGCTAAGGATTCGGATGGTGATGCGGGGGGGTGGATGTAGAAGCGGCCTGACGAACGCCGCCAAGCTCAGCGACAGAGGCTGGCGAGGACAGACTATGAACTCGAAACAGACGTACCGCCAGCCTCTGTTCGCTGGAGCGCGTGGTTAGACGCCTAGAGCGTGACAATCGGAAGGGTGATTTGATCGCCATCAAGCAAATGGTAAGTCTTCCATGCTTCATCCAAGATTGTGATTTGTCCGGTCCTGCGGTCGATGTGGATACCGATGCGTGAGTGCACGAGTTCACCGTCCTTATACCGGCTGAGCGAACAAGACTTGGCTGCGATGCCCATTTCTCCGGCACCACTCCAACCACCCGCTTTTTCGAAGGCCTGCTCGATGGTGGCTGGTTTCTTGAGCCGATATTTGTAGGGATGCTTGAGGGGCCCCGTGACCTTTACTTCCACTTCGTCGGCGGGGATCACCGGTTGGGCGATCACTCGATCTCTCGGCACTGTACGCAGGGCATTGGTCTCTAACTTGATGGAGTAGGATTCACCTGACACCTCAGTGATCACGGCAGGAGCAATGAAATAATCACCTGGGAAGACGACTGACAGTACGTGATCGCCAACCTTGAATGATTGCGCCTTGTCAAATGGGTGGACGTTTTCGAGCGGCACTTCCGATTTGCTGCCGTGCTCACCGAGTTTGGGTACGCTGCCATCTTGGCGGTGCACGAGCACTTTGCCGTCGTTGATGCTTAGCACGGTGACCACGTAGTATTCGCCGTCGTCCCAAACCGCCGCAACCGTGTCTCCCACGTTTACTTGGGCGGCAAACATTGGGTGGGCGGAGGTTAGCAGTAATGCTAGCAGTAGCGAATAAACAGAGGAGAATTGTCGATTCATGGTGGTTGAAGCGTCTAACCAGCAATAGGCGGACGAAGATCGTAAAACAAGGCGAACCGAGACCGTCTATTTAACCCGGCCTCACGGTTGCACGGAAAACCGGTAGACGATGGCGCAACGATACGTCTCGCCCGGCCGCAACACCACCGAGGGCCATTCCGGGTGGTTGGGCGAATCCGGGTAGTGCTGCGGCTCCAGGCAGAACGCGCCGCGATAAGGATAGGCCGTCCCGCCTTTGCCGGTCAGGCCGCCGTCCAGGAAGTTGCCCGTGTAGAACTGTACGCCCGGCTGGTCGCTCTCCACCTCCAGCACCCGGCCGCTGGTCGGCTCCTCCACGCGGGCGATCACGCGCGGCTCACCGCCCGGCTCGTATCCGTCGAGGACGAAATTGTGGTCGTAGCCCTTGCCGTTTTTGAGTTGTTCGTCGCTGCCGTCGATGCGCGCGCCGATCCGCGTTGGCTGCGTGAAGTCGAACGGCGTGCCCTTCACCGGCTGCAATTCGCCCAGCGGGATGAACCCCTCGTCGATGGGCGTGTAGCGTTCGCCGTGGATCGTCATCAGATGGTCCAGGATCGTGCCTTTGCCCGCGCCTTTCAGGTTGAAATAGGATTCAATGGTTAGAGATCGGCGGCACGTCCGGCGTGGTGGTGTTGACCGTCTGCCAGATGGGGCCGCCCTCGGCCAGCGGCGGCACCTCGCTGCCGCCCTGCGGGAGTTTTCCGTCCGCCACCCGAAACAACGGCAGGATCGGGTTGCCCTTGCTGTCCGTCTGGTATTCGACGCCCTTTTGCTCCAGCGTCAGGTAGGCGCGGAACGAGCCGCCGGGGTCCTCGGCGATGAGGATGTCGATGGGATAGATGGTGCCCGCGGTCACCCCGAACTCGATGCCCTCGCCGCAACCCTTGAACCACTCGTCCGCATCGGATTGGGTGAAAGTGTCGTACTTGAAAAAGCGTTCGGGCTTGTGCCCGGTCGGGAAAAACGATCCGCAGTCGAGCACGACCTGATTGTTGAAACGCACGACCAGGATGTCGTCGCACACGCCCACGAAGCGGAACCGGCCGTCCACCGGGGCCTTGACCCTGCCCTTGTAGTGGATGCACCACATCTTGGCCTCCACCTTGTCATCGAGGTTGAACGCGTGGACGCCCGCTTCCGAGGCCATCCTTGGCACGCAGAGCTGCGTGAGGTAAAGCACGGTCGGCCCCTTGAAGTACGCGCCCATGGCGCTGTCGTTCATGCCGCCGAGGACGTAGTTTTTCATCAGGCCCTGGAATTTGGATTGATCCATCCCGTTGGCGGCACCCTGCGGGGTTTGCTTGAAGTCGAAGAAGGTGCCGACCAGCCCCCCCGAGCCCATCGTGCGCGCGCCGAAGAGGCTCAACCCGACGCCGGTGCCGGTGCCGTTGCCCCCGGTGCCGAAGCCCGTGCCCAGGCCGACGCCCGTGCCGCCCATGCCCGCCATGGCCAGCGGCACGATCTGCGAGTCGAGCCTGGGCAGGGTCGGCAGGGTCGGCAGCGTGACTTTCGCGCTGCTCGTGGTCTGGACGCGCTTGACGGCGGCGGGCGCGCTCATCGACTGCTGCTTTTTTTGCATCTGCACCTTGTGTTCGAGCACGCGCGTGGGTGCGTTGGGGCCGCTCGCCGGGGCGGTGAAGTTCTGCGGGCGCTCGCCCTGGAAAGTCTGGACGATCAGGTACGTCGCCCCCAGGCCAAAGAACAGGTGCCCGAGGATGGAAAGCGCCAGAAAATTGAAGCCAAGCCGCCGCCAGTGATACCAGGGCCGCGCCGGGGTCGAGGAGGGGATCACATCGGCCAAGATAGGATTTGCCGGGGGGAGTGCAATCGAATTATCTCTTTGCCGAATTTTCGGCGCATTCAATAGTGTCTCATCCCCATGCTCTTGCGCCTGTTCGCAAAAACTCGCGGACTCATCCGAATAATGATGTAGATATTTTACCCAAAACACCGTTATGACGATTTCCCCCCTGTCGTCCGCCTGCCCATTCCTGTCTCCCCGCGCCGTTCGCCGATGCTCTGGCTGGCTGGCGGTTCCGGCGTTTCTGCTGGCGGCGGCGACCGCCCCGGCCCGGAGTCCGGACCGCCTGCGCCCCCCGGCGGTGCCGCTGGTCGTGTCCGATCCGATGCTGAGCGTGTGGTCGGAGGCCGACCGGCTCACCGACGACGCCACGCGCCACTGGACGCACCACGAGCAGGCCCTCGTCAGCCTGTTGCGCGTGGACGGCAAGGCGTACCGGCTCATGGGCAACTCCCCCGCCGCCGTGCCCCCGCTGCCGCAGACCGGGCTGCTGGTGACGCCCACCCGTTCGATCTACGAGTTCGAGGGCGCGGGGCTGCACCTCACCCTGACGTTCATGACGCCCGCCCTGCCGGACGACCTCGACGTGCTCACCCGCCCGGTGACTTACCTGACGTGGACGGTTCGCTCGGTCGACGGAGCGGAACACACCGTGTCGATCTACGACGGCACCAGTTCGCAACTCGCCGTCAACAAACCCGCGCAACCGGTGGAATGGGCGCGCGAAACGATGGGGCCGTTGACCGCCTTGCGCGTCGGCACCGCCGAACAGCGCGTGCTCGGACAGGCCGGGGACGACGCGCGCATCGACTGGGGCTACGCCTACGCCGTGGCCCCGAGCGCCGACGCGAAGGCCGCCGCCGGTTCACACGATGCGCTGATGGCCGGGTTCGTCCAGAGCGGCACGCTGCCCGCGCAGGACGACGCCCGGATGCCGCGCGCCACGACCGACGCGCAGCCGGTGCTGGTGTTCGTGTTCGATCTGGGCCGGGTGAAGGGCGGCGCGGCGGTGTCGCGTCACCTGATGGTCGGCTACGACGAGATCGACGCCATCAAGTTCTTCCGCAAGCCGCTCAAGCCCTATTGGAACCGCCACGGCCTGACGCCCGCCGGGCTGTTCCAGGCAGCGGAGAAGGATTACCCGGCGTTGACCGGGCGTTGCGAGGCGTTCGACGAGGCGTTGATCGCCGACGCGGTGCGGGCGGGCGGGGAGAACTACGGCAAGATCTGCGCGCTGGCCTATCGGCAATGTCTGGGCGGCCATGGCATCGCCGCCGACACCAACGGGCAGCCGCTCATGTTCACCAAGGAAAACACCAGTGACGGCGACATTGCCACCACCGACGTGATCTTCCCCGGCGACCCGATGCTGCTGCTGCTCAATCCGACGCTCGCCAAGGCGACGCTCGTGCCGCTGCTGGCGTATGCCGCGAGCGACCACTGGAAGTTTCCCAACGCGCCGCACGATCTCGGCACGTACCCCGTCGCGCACGGCACGGACGATGGCGGCGAACAGATGCCCGTCGAGGAAAGCGGCAATCTGCTGCTCCTCTGCGACGCGATCTGCCAGATCGACGGCAACACGAAGTTCGTGGACACGTGGTGGCCGCAGTTGACGCAATGGACGGCGTATCTGGAGCAGTTCGGCCTCGACCCGGGCAACCAGCTTTGCACGGATGATTTCATGGGCCACCTCGCGCACAACGCGAACCTCTCGCTCAAAGCCATCCTGGCGCTCGCGGCCTACGGCGACATGTGCCGGATCAAGGGAGACACGGCCAACGCCCAACGCTACGCCAGGCTCGCGCGGGAGGACGCGGCGAATTGGGTCAAGGTCGCGGACGCGGGCGACCACTCGCTGCTGGCCTTCGACAAGCCCGGCACCTGGAGCCAGAAGTACAACCTCGTGTGGGACCGGATCCTGCGGCTGAACGTGTTCCCCGCCGAGGTCGCGGCGAAGGAGACGGCGTTTTATAAAAGCGTGCTCCAGCCTTACGGGTTGCCGCTGGATTCGCGCACGAAGCTGACCAAGACCGACTGGACGGTCTGGAGCGCGACGCTGGCGGAGCGGCAGGAGGATTTCGAGACCCTCATCGCGCCCATCGTCAACTACCTGGACCACACCACGGCACGCGTGCCGTTCGCGGATTCGTACAAGACGGACGAGGTCGGCAGCAAGGGGATGCACTCGCGGCCGGTGATCGGGGGCGTGTTCATCAAGCTGCTCGCCGACCGCGCGCTCTGGGCCAAGTGGGCGGGCATGGACAAGGCGAAGGCGGCCGACTGGGCGCTGTTGCCCGCTTCGCCGAAGATCGTGGACGTGATCCCGACGGCCAGGACCAGTCCGCAGATGTGGCGCTACACGACGGACGCGCCGCCCGAGGGCTGGAACGCGCCGGGCTTCGACGACAAGGCGTGGAAGGAAGGGAAATCCGCGTTCGGCAAGAGCGTGCCGCACCACACGGAATGGAGCACCGCCGACATCTGGATTCGCCGGACGTGGACACTGCCGCAGGGAAATTTCGGGCACCTGGGGCTGAACATCTTCCACGACGAGGACATCGAGGTGTACGTCGACGGCGTGCTCGCGGCGAAGGAGCCGGGGTACATCACGGCCTACGACGTGTTCGAGATCAAACCGGAGGCGTTGGCCCTGCTCAAGCCGGGAGCCACGGTCACGGTCGCCGCCCATTGCCACCAGACCGTGGGCGGACAGGGCATCGACATCGGACTGGTGGATGTGACGGAATGAACCGCCGTCCCCACGCGCCTTTTTGCTGCCGGGATGAAGCGATTTCTCCCGCCCGGCGAGGCGTCGGTGCGATCATTCGAGGCGCGCGTTGGCTCCGCTTCGGCGGTTGGCTTTGCGTGCTGCTGCCGATCCTGTTCGTCCGGGCCACGGTCGCGGCCGAAGACCCGGCGGAAATTCGCTCCTTCATCGAGATGAGCGGCCGGGAACTCGGCGAGCCTGGCCGGCAAGCCGCGGTCTTTCTGGCGACGAACATGCCGGCAGGCGACAGAAAGACGCTCACGGCCGGCTTCCTGATGGACAACCTCCGGCTCGCGTGGTCGACCCGCGAGAAATTCCGCTGGGCGAGGGATTTGCCCGGGGAACGTTTTCTCAACGACGTTTTGCCCTACGCCGTGCTCGACGAGGCGCGGGAGCCCTGGCGCGCGAAAATGCTGCCGGTGGCGGCAGTACGTCAAGCGCCGCTCCGGGTGGAGTCCGGGGAAACGCGGGTCGTCGAACTGCGCTGGGATCAGTTGGCGACGCCGCCCCCGGCCGGGAACCTGACGAAGGAGGAAGCCGCCACCGTGCTGAATGAAGCCTGGGCGGAGCGGCGGCGCGCGCAGGCCGATTCCCGCCGGGCCGAGCTGGAGGCAAGGTCCATCGCCATGGGAGATAAAACGATGCGTTGGTTGGAACGCACTGAAGGCGATAGGCCCGCCGGGGGCTACAGCCTCTGGCTCTCCATGCACGGGGGAGGCGCGGCCCCGCCGGAAGTCAACGACGACCAATGGCGAAACCAGATCAAACTCTACCACGCCGACGGGATCTGGGTCGCGCCGCGCGCGCCGACGAACACCTGGAACCTGTGGCACGAGGCCCACATCGACCCGATGTTCGACCGGCTCATCGAGGACTTCGTCATGCACCGCGGCGTGAATCCGAACCGCGTGTATCTGCTGGGCTACTCCGCCGGCGGCGACGGGGTTTACCAGCTCGCGCCGCGCATGGC
>CALMVM010000377.1:17134-20295 GCA_937873255.1 uncultured Verrucomicrobiota bacterium
GTCTGCGCAATCTGCCTTTCGCGCTTTTTGCCGGGGCCGAGGATTCCGCCTACCACCGCAACGAGAAGGCGCGGGAGTGGGGCGGCCGTCTCGATGCCCTCCAGCGCGAGGACGGGGGCGGCTACGTCCACCGGCTGCGGGTCTACGAAGGTCTCGGCCATTGGATGAACCTTCGCGACGCCGAAGCCCTGCCCTGGATGACCGCCTTCGCGCGCGACCCCTGGCCGAAGAAAGTCGTCTGGCGCCAGAGCGACGTGACCCACGACCGTTTTTACTGGCTGGAACTGCCGCCGGGCGCGGCCAGGCCGGGTCAGACGGTCGTTGCCGAAATCGTTGGCCAGACGGTTCGGATCACCGCCGGGGAATCGTCCCACCTCACCCTGCGACTATCGGACGCGCTCCTCGATCTCGACCAGCCACTGATGGTCACCATCAATGGCAAGCAGGTCTTCCGGGGCCAGGTCGCCCGTACCAGAGAGGCGGTGACCGCTTCGCTGGCACAACGCGCCGATCCGGAGACTGCCGCCACGGCCCTCCTGAATCTGGAATGGTAAATGAGCCGCGACCAAAACTTCCATCTCCGGCCGGAATGGCGATGACCCCATTCGCCCCTGGCTTCCCGCGCCGTTTGCCAGGCTGCCCCATCGTGAAACCACGCTTCCTCTTCCTGTCGCCGCTTTTCTGCGCGTTGGCATTGGGTGCCCTGGCGCAGGAGGCCGGACGCGTTTCGCCCGCGTCGCTGCCCCTGCCGCTGCCGGAGGCCGTCCCGATGCCGCCGGACCAGCTTCGCGCGCGCAACCCGTGGAACCTGCCGATGACCGGCGTCTGGCGCTTCCGGTTGACCTATGGGCGGATTGAGGCCGGGCAGTTCCAGGCATCCTCCGCCGCCTGGAACGGCCTTGCCGCTTCGAGCAGCGAGAGCAGGAACCCGCCGAAGAACGCCTTTGACGGAGACGACGGCACGCGCTGGTGCGCGCAGGGCGGCGACTTCCCCCAGTGGCTGCAGGCCGACTTCGGGGAAGTCCGGCACGTCACCGGCGTCAAGCTCGTCTGGGAGAACGCGGACGAACGCTACACCTGCCGCCTGGAAGGGCGGATCAAGGGCGGGCCATGGAAAATCCTGGCCGACGCCACCGCCGGGCCGGGGGTCGGCAACGGTCCGCTCGCGGTGACACCCGCCGACGTGCGCCACGTGCGCCTCGTCGTCACCGGGAATTCCGGTTCGAATTGGGCGTCGGTGCGCGAGTTCCAGATCCTCACCACCGAGAATGGGCGCGAGGCGGTCTGGCACCCGCCCGCGCCGAAGCCCGAGGGAAGCATCCCGGCGGTGCGCGACGCCTTCGCCTCGCCCGACTACGACGACGCGGCCTGGGACGACCAACCCGTGCCGTCCAACTGGGAGATGGCGGGCTATTCGATCCCGACCTACAACACGGTGGACGAATCCGTCGGCCTGTACCGGCGCAAGGTCGCCGTCCCGGCGGCCTGGGCGGGCAAGCGCATTTATTGGCACTTCGCCGGCGCGCTCGACGGCACGGAAATCTGGGTCAACGGGCAAAAAGCCGGATACCACGAGAGCGGCTACACAGCCTTCGACGTGGACCTGACCGGGCTGGTCCGTCCTGGCGAGACCAACCTGTTCGCCGCCCGCGTGTCGAAAACCACGCCTTCCTACGAATGCGACACCGGCGACTACCAGTCGATGGGCGGCATCTACCGCGACACCTCGCTCATCGCCGTCCCCCAGACCCGCATCGACGACCTCACGGTGCGCACGCCGCTGGCCGCGAACAACCGCGACGCGACCCTGACTGCCCAGGTGCATGTCGCGGGCACCCCGGGCCGGACCGTCACGGTCGCCGGCGAACTCTTCAGCGCCGACGGCCGTCCCGCCGGGGTGAGTTTCACCGGCACCGAACGGCTGCAAGGCGATGGCACCGGGCAGATCGCCCTGAACGCCCCGGTGTCCGCGCCTGCGCTCTGGTCGGCGGAGAAGCCGAACCTGTACTACGTCGTCTTTTCGCTGACCTGCAACGGCGAACTCCTCGAAAGGGTCGAGCAGCGGTTCGGCTTCCGGCAGATCGAGGTCAAGGACCGGGTGGTCCTCTGGAACGGCGTGCCCATCAAATGCACGGGCGTTTGCCGGCACGACTTTTGGGCCGACAAGGGCTTCGCCCTGGAGGAAGCGAACTGGGTCCAGGACCTGACGATGATCAAGGCCGCCAACATCAACGCGATCCGCACCAGCCACTACAATCACGCCCGGCGGTTCCTGGAGTTGTGCGATGAGCGGGGGGTTTACGTCCTCGACGAGGTTCCCTACTGCTGGATCGACAACGGGGTCAGGGAACCCGCGTTCCTGCCCTACCTGATCCAGCGTGCAAGAGAAACGCTGGCGCGGGACAAGAACCGCCCCTGCGTCCTGGCCTGGAGCCTCGGCAACGAAAACCCCGTCGGGCCCAACTCGCAGGCCGTCCTGGACCTGGTCCGCGCGGCCGATCCGACCCGGCCGGCTTTCGTCTCTGAACGGAGCCCCGGCGACTACCAGGGACAATCCTGGGCGGACCAGCATTACCCCGACCCGCACTCGGTCGAGGGGGCCGGCAAGGACCACCGCTGGGGGGCGAACCTCTCGGAGCATCCGCACACTTTTTACGAGAAGGAAGTGCAGGAGTATGATCCGGGCATGTCCGATCTCTGGTCGGAAGCCATGACCAAAACCTGGGACCGACTCTGGAAAGCCCCTACGATCCTCGGCGCGTTCATCTGGGAGTGGCAGAGCCAGGGGGTCGCCGACAAGTTCGACGATCAGTCCACGGACTTCTATTACGGCACGGACCGCCTGCGCCAGGAAAACAATAAGGGCATCGTGGACGCCTATCGCAAGCCGAAGCCCGAATGGTGGATCGTCAAAACCGTGTACAGCCCGGTCGTCGCCGACACCCGGACGGTCAACCCCTCGGGCGGGGTGTGCGTCGTGCCGCTCACCAACCACTATTCGTTCACGGACCTGAAGGAGCTGACCTGCCTCTGGACCGCACTCAACGCGGGCACGAAGCTACAGGCCGGCGTCGTGAACGTCGCCTGCGCGCCGATGCAGTCCGTCCGGGCGTCGTTCCCGGCTCCCGCCGGCATGACGGCGCTGCGGCTGGAGTTCATCC
>CALMVM010000378.1 GCA_937873255.1 uncultured Verrucomicrobiota bacterium
GGACGGGATGACCGATGACAGCCACCGGCCGGCCGCGGAGACTGGCCGCGTCCGGTTCGTCCGCGAGCACGAGGCCCGTCAGCGCACCGAACTCGGCGGCCAGCGGCGGTTTCGCCAGGGTCCCGCGCCATCCCGCCGCCGGGGCGAGCACGGCCAGGTCGGGCGTCTGCGATTGGGGATTGAGCCATCCCGCCGCCGGGATCGTGGCAGCGGCGCGGTCGGCCACCCCGCGCAATGCGTTGTAGAGCGCCGTGGCCGGCTGTCCGGCAACCGGAGCGTTGCCGAAAAGCCAGCCCGGGGAGGACACGACGTGCCGCGCCGTCAGGATCGTCTCGTTCCCGGCCAGGAAGCCGGACCCGGCCCTGACGCCGTCGGCGCGGTCCAGCCGGACCACGTGACGCGCCGATGCCCCCGCCCTGGCGATGGCGTCGCCGTAGGTTTGCGCCCAGGTGCCGCCCCCGGGCCGGATTTGCTGGCCCAATGCGTCCGGGGACAGCACATGGCCGGCCAAGAACTCCGGGCCAGGCCGGTACAGCTTGTAGATGATGCTGAAAAGGCGCAGCGGCTCGCGCTCCTTGATCCCGGCGCGCTCGCGGGTGCCTGCGTCCTTGTACCGATTGACCAGTTCGCGGTCCGAACGGATGACGGCCGGACGGATCCCACCTCGGCCGTCGGCATCGGAGAGCGAGGTATCCCTGGCCAATCGAAGGCCGAACGCCGCATGGTCCTCGTTTCGCGCCGCGTGGAGCCGCATCCGCCGTTCCTCGACCGCCGCGAGGTCCTGCTTGATCTGCTCAGCCTGTTCAAAGAACCGCTCTAATCGCATCGGGTGATCCTTTTACAATATTCCCCGGTCGCGTGTCGATGCAGGAAAATTGCCGCGGTCCGGTCCGCCTCCGGGACAGCAAACTACCATCGACTAAAGAAAATTCGATCTATCTGGAGATGAAAATGTTGCAAGACAAAGTTTTTTCTTGCTTCCCCGACCTGTCGCCTGACAAATCGTACACGAAAGGGCCGGAGAGGGAGCGGATGCGCTACGGGTCGGCACGACACTGACCATGGAAGGCATCGCCATCCTCGTCAGTAACATCCAACCCATTCCACTCCTATGACGATTGATGAAATCTGGGACCGCCTGATTCGTTTGCTCGGAAACCCGCCCATCGAAGTGCGGCCGACGACAACCTCCGCCGAACTGGGCTACAGCGCGACCGGGTGGCGAACCCTCGTCCAGGTAGATGTGCAGGATGAATTCCACGTGTTCCTCAGCCCCACCGGCATCGACACGGTCGGCCAGTTGGCCCTGGCGATCCAGCAAGCGCAAGGACACCAGCACCTCGCGGCCATGATGCCCAAGAACGTCGCTCCCGGCCGCGCCGCCGCCAAGCCCGCGCGGAGGTTCCGTGCCTCCATCCCGTTCTTCGCGGCGAAGAAAACCCGGCACGGTCGATAGGCTCACCCCCTGATGTCGATGAACAAAGCATTCCTCGTGGCGCTGTCGCTGGCAGCCGCCCTCTGGATGGCTGTTCCCGCCCGGCTGGGAGCGGCGGACGCCGTCGAAAAAACGGCGTCGCTCAAGCTGCTGGATTTCAATAACGACGGTCTGCTGGAGGCCGCCGAGATCGACGCCGGATTGCAGAATCAACTCGACGTTGCTTACAAGCACACTCCGAAGATCGACCTCGCCAGCTTCCGGGGTCACATCGAGAAAGCCCGCGAACGGATGAAGCACGCCAAGGGCGAGATCGAGATTTCGCGGAAGCTTTTCCAGAGCAAGTGGGGGACGGGCACCCTGCGGATCGAAGATCTGGCTGCGAACCAGGCATTCAACCCGAAATACGAGTTCTCGCTGGACCCTCCGCCCGCGCCAGCCTCAAGGGATTCCGA
>CALMVM010000379.1 GCA_937873255.1 uncultured Verrucomicrobiota bacterium
GGGTTAAGCGGCGCGGTCACTTGGCCAGTGATGTCGTCACCTGAAAAGCCAAGTCTCCGTACTCGATCACCCCACACTGGCCAAGTTTTGCGGTGAAGTGGGGCTTGCTGATTTCCTCCGCGTGCCCGCCGATGTATTCTCGCAAGACGGCACTGATTTCCACGGTGCCATCCTTGAGCCAAACCGGCGTGACAACGCATTCGATGGAATCGTATAGGACGCTGGCATCCTGCCTGCCCTGGACGGAGAAAGTTGGGGGTAGCTCTGTGTTGCCGCGCTTGTTGACATTATTTTCGGTGGTTAAAGGCAAGGCCGATGCTGTGAGCGTAGCCGCTAGTGCAGCAAACAGGATGCTGAGATTGGTTTTCATCGGTGCGGGCACAGGTTCGTGGCGGGATGAGCAAGTGTCGCCCAACCTCTGAATGATCCTGACCTCCTGAGTTTTTGCTTTTCGCCATCTGCATTCATTTTCCCGCCGCCGGGACGGGATAATGGAGAATATCGCGGCGGTCGTCGGCGAGGTATTTGTTGGCGACGCGCTGGAGGTCTTCGCGGGTGATCTGCATGTAGAGATCGAGTTCGTGGTTGACCGCGTCGGTGCCGCCGTTGAAGACGTGGGCGTTCGCCAATCCCCGCGCGCGGGAAAGGTTCGTCGCGTAGCTGGAGGCCAGTTCGGTTTCCTTCTGGTTGCGCGCTTTTTGAAACTCCTCCTCCGTCACGCCGTCCTTGCGGACCTTGGCAACCTCGTCGCGCATGAGTTCGTCGAGCTTGTCGAGCGTCGTGCCCTGCACGCCGACCGAGAAAATGCCGACCATGCCGCCGTCCTCCAAAAAGTACGGGAACGCCGTGGCCTGCAACGCAACCTGTTCGCCGTCCACCATCCGGCGGTACATGCGCGAGGAACGTCCGTTGGCGAGAATGTCGGTGAGCAGCTCCAACGCGCGGGCGTCGGGGGTGTTTTCCTTGGGCGCGAGCCACGCATGGAGCGAGGCGGGCAGCGGGGTGTTCTGCTTTTCGACCTCGCGGGTAGCGCCGCGCTGGCCGTAGAGAGTATACTCGGCGTTGTTGCCCGGTTTCGAGGGATCACCGTAGGGGAACTCGCTGATGACCTCCATCGGCTTGCGGCCGGGCGGCGGGGCGGAGGGGTCGGCCACGGTGATCTTCGGCCGGGGCGGCTCCGCGCCGTGCGGGATCGGGCCGAAATACTGCTCGATCTGCTTGGTCGCCTCGGCGGGGTCGAAATCGCCGGCCAGCGAAAGCACGGCGTTGTTCGGCAGGTAGAACGTGTGGTAAAAATCGCGGAACTCCTCCAGCGTCGCCTTGTCGATGTATTGCACGCTGCCGATGGGCACCCAGGCGTACGGACTGCCGGCGAAAACGAGCTTGGAGAGTTCCTCCAACAGGCTGCCGTAGGGCTGGTTGTCGTACGAACGGCGGCGCTCCTCCTTGACGACGCTGCGCTGCGTGTCCACGCCGATCTGCTCGACCTTGCCGTGCAGCATCCGCTCGCTCTCGATCCACAGCGCGAGGCCGAACTGGTTGGCGGGCAGGTTCAGGAAATAATCCGTGCGGTCGAAGCTCGTGGACGCGTTCAGGCTGCCGCCGGCACCCGTGACGAGCTTGTCCAATTGCCCCCGCGCGATGTTGTCGCTGCCTTCGAACATCAGGTGCTCGAAGAAATGCGCGAAGCCCGTGCGGTCGAAGCGTTCGTTCTTGCTGCCGACGTGGTAAAGCACGTAGCTCGAAACGACGGGCACGGTGTGGTCGGGCGAGAGGATGACGTGCAGGCCGTTGGGCAGGTCGTACTCGGTGAACTCCACCCGCCTGGCGGACACGCTGGCCGGCGCGAGGCAGCAGACGGCGGCGGCGAGGACGGCGACGGCGGCGAACGCGCGGCGCAAGCGGGGAGGCGGCAACATGCGCTATTCAAGCCTACGCGCGGGGCGAGCGCAACTTATGACGGATTGGCGGCGTCGGCCGAAAACGGAACGGCGCGTGCTGACAAGGTTGGTTCTTGCCCGCATCCGGCAAGTCCAATCGGCACCCGCCTCCGAATTAACTAAGGTCGCTCGCCATGAACCGCTTCCCCGTCTTCCACCTCGGCCCGTTCTGGCGGTGGACCGTGCCGTTGGCTATCGCGGCGGGTTTGTTATGGTGCGCGGCGGGCGTCCGCTCCGCGCGCGCCGACGAGGTCACCCGCCGTCTCCAGGAGGAACTGCGCCGCCGCAACCTGTATTTCGGCGACGTGGACGGACGCGGCAGCGCGCAGCTTTCCGCCGCGCTGCACCGCTACCAGGAGCGCAAGGGCTTCTCCTCCACAGGCGAGGCGGACAACGACACCCTCTTTTCCCTCAACATCCTGCGTCCCGGCCAGACCCCGCCGTCGCGCCCGGACATCGCCGCCGGCACGCGCGCGCCGAACACGCCACCCGTCGCAGCGGCCACGCCCCCGCCGCTCGACGCCCGCGACGGCGGCGCGCCGTGGCCGGACATCACCGTCC
>CALMVM010000380.1:0-916 GCA_937873255.1 uncultured Verrucomicrobiota bacterium
TCTGCTCGTCCAAGGGGAGTTCGAGCGTTGACTCCGCCGTATCGCCGCCGCCAGTCTCCGGCGCGGCGCTGTCCGATAGAGCCCCGAACGCGATGCCGAGCATGCGGCGAAACTCGGCTTCGTCCACGGTTTTGACGCCGAGCGTTTTGGCCTTCTCAAGCTTGCTGCCTGCCTCCGCTCCGGCGAGGAGGTAATCGGTCTTCGCGCTCAGGCTGCCGCTGACCTTGCCGCCTTTTTCCAGGATCAGCTCGCTGATCTCCTCGCGCGGCTGGCTCAAAGTGCCCGTGATGACCCAGCGCGTGTCCGTAAACGGCGAATTTCCACCCGCGTTTTCCATCGGCGCGGGGTCGCGTTCGCCGAAATTCAACCCGGCGGCCCGCAGCCGTTCGAGGCTCTCGCGGTTGGCGGGATTCGTGATGAACTCGTGTACGCTCAAGCCTACGACCTCACCCACGTCGCGCGCGCGCCGGATGCGCTCCAGCGGCGCGTCGAGCAGGCCGTCGAGCGTCTTGAATTCCGCCACCAGAGCGCGCGCGCCCGTCGCGCCGACGTGCAGGATGCCCAGCCCGAAGAAGAGTTTCCACAACGGCCGTTGCTTGCTCGCCCGGATGCCGTCGATCAGGTTGTCGGCGCTCTTTTTGCCCATCCGTTCCAACTCAACGAGCGCCTCCGCCTTGAGGTCGTAGATATCGGGAATCGCACCGACCAACCCGTGCGTGACCAACTGTTCCACGCTCGCCTCGCCGAGCCCTTCGATATCCATCGCCCCGCGCGACGCGAAATGCTGCAACCGCCGCCGCACCTGTGCGGGGCAGGCGATGTTCTGGCAGCGGATCGCCACGCCGTCGGGGTCTTGCGAGACCGGCGCGCCGCACGACGGACAAGTTTCCGGAAAATTGAAGACCCGTTCTTTGCC
>CALMVM010000380.1:926-1812 GCA_937873255.1 uncultured Verrucomicrobiota bacterium
GGTGCGCACCAACACGACCGCCGGGATGATCTCGCCGGCCTTTTCGATGGCCACCGTGTCGCCGATGCGGATATCCTTGCGCTTGATCTCGTCGGAATTGTGCAGGGTCGCCCGCGCGACAGTCGTGCCGCTGACGGGCACGGGTTCCAAAATCGCCACCGGCGTCAGCACTCCCGTACGACCGATCTGGATTTGGATGTCGAGCAGGCGGGTCTCGGCGCGTTCGGCCTGGTATTTGTACGCCATCGCCCATCGGGGAGACTTGGACGTCAGGCCGAGGCGGTTGCGTTGGACGAAACTGTCCACCTTCACCACCGCGCCGTCGGTCTCGTACTCGAAGTCGTGCCGCACTGCGTCGAGTTCGCGGATGGCCTGGAGGATGCCCTCGGCGGTGTCGGCGGTCCACAATCGCTCGCTGATCTTCAGGCCGCAGGCGGTCAGCAAGCGGAACATCTCGCTTTGCGAATGGACTTCCCCCGCACCGCCTTCAAGCAGGCCGAAGCTGTGCGCGACGAACGCGAGGGGACGCTTGGCGACGATGGCGGGATCGAGTTGCTTGAGCGAACCGGCGGCGGCGTTGCGCGGATTAGCGAACGCCGGCAGCCCGGCCTCCGTGCGATCACGGTTGAGCCGGGCAAACCCGCTCTTGGGCAGGTACACCTCACCCCGCACCTCCAGGCGCTCGGGCAGCGATTCGCCGTGCAGCCAGCGCGGGATCGTACCGATGGTGCGAGCGTTTTGCGTAATGTCGTCGCCGGTCACGCCGTCGCCGCGCGTGGCGGCGTAACGCAGCGCGCCGTTTTCATAAAACAGCGATACCGCTACCCCGTCGATCTTGGGTTCGATGATCACGGGTACGTCACGGCCCGGCAGCGTTTTTTGCACC
>CALMVM010000380.1:1822-16687 GCA_937873255.1 uncultured Verrucomicrobiota bacterium
CCCGGCGATAGAATTCGGCGACCTCTTCCTCGGAATACGTGTTGTCGAGGCTGAGCATCGGCACGCGGTGGCGCACCTGGCTGAATTCCTCCAGCGGCTTGCCGCCGACGCGCTGGGTGGGGGAGTCCGCGGTCAGCAACTCCGGATGGGCAGCCTCCAGATCGCCGAGTTCGCGGTACAGGGCATCGTACTGCTGATCGGTGATCGTCGGGGCGGCTTCCTCGTAATAACGCCGGTTGTGTTCGGCGATTTCGAGTCGGAGCGTTTTGACGCGTTCGCGGGCGGTCTCGAGGGGAGGGAAAGACGGCGTGGGCATCGCAAGGATTATACGCTGGGAGCCTGTCTCGCCGCACTCGAAATCTGACCGTGCGGCCTCCCGGTCGAAGCGAGGATTGTCAGGGCATCGCTGGTGTTCGGCGTGGCCAAAAATTTTGTCCAGCTTGAGCAAAACTAACCACCTACTTTTCGGTTGCACCCTAAAAAAAATAAGGCGAGGAAACTTTTAAAAGAAATTCGTAAATTGCTCGAAGGTAAGAAATTACTCGTCAATTTTTTGATGGGATACACAAAGCTTCCCCCGGTAGAAAATTCACTCGGAACCCGCTGGCATCTCCTTTGCTAAATGGTCAGAAGTTCGTGTTTCGCACGAACGGGGAAAAAACCAAAAGGGCAGCCTGACTGGAGGGAGTCAGTTGAAAATCCGGGGGGAATTTTCAGCCGGGCCAGTCAGGCTGTTTTCCGTTTTCAGGGAGAGCCCCGCCGCAGGGAAATCGAGGGGCGGCGGGGCAGGGCTCTCTGGCCCAACGCGCGTCACGAAACGTACGACGCACCATCTATCTGCTGCGGCTTCTCAGATTTCCTTCTCCAGCCGCTCGCTGAGCCACTGCTTGACCATGCTCTGGTAGTTCAGATAGCGCGAGCGGGCCAGCCGCTTGATGCGCGCGAGCATGCGCGGGTCGAACCGCAGCGTCACCGTCGTCGATTCCCGGGTGTCGGCCTTCAAAATCGCGGTGTTCATCAACCGCGGATCGATGCGCGTCTGCGACCAGTACGCCGCCTCGTCTTCCTCGTTGTCGAACGTCGGTACTTCCGGCCAGTGGGCGACGACACGCTGGATGGGAGAAGGAGCAGTTTCCACGGGATGAATGCCAGACCGCAACGGCCGACGGGTTACAGATTAAACTCGGAATTCTTGCGGTCGTAAAACATTTCTTCCTCCGGCGACATATCCCGCGCGAGGATCACCCGGTAGCGTTTGCCGTCCGTCCAGAACACGCTGAAGATCGGCCGGTTGGAAGCGGTCCGTCCCAGGTTGAAATAGCGCGCCTCACCGCTGCGGGTGGGCAACTCCGGCAACAGGCGCAGGCTGAACGGGTCCTCGAAAGTTTCCTCAATCTCTTTGGGAGGAACCTTGCGCAGGTCGAAGGGCACTTCCAGCCAGTCGAAATCCATAGGGGGGTTTCAGTGGGTCTTCGCCCGCTGGATCAACTCGACCTCGTAGCCCTCGGGCGCGTCGATGAAGGCGATCACGCTGCCGCTGCCGCTCTTGTGCGGGCCGTCGGAGAGCGGGTAGCCCTTGGCCGTCGCGTGCCTGGCAAATTCCTCGATGTCGTCCACCTCGAAGGCCAGATGGGTAATGTCCGCGCCGACTTCCACGGGGCCGCTGCCGTCGAACTTGCAAATCTCGATCTCTTCCTCGCTGCCGGGAGCCTTGAAGAACACCAACTGCGAGCCGCGTCCGGAAGTGTGGCGGGAGGTTTCCTTCAGCCCGAGTACTTCCTTGTAAAATTCGACGGTTTTCTCCAGGTCGGCGACGCGGTATCGCGTGTGCAGCAGTTTCTTGATCATGGGCGGGAAATCGTGTGTGATCGACGCCGCGTCGTGTCACACTGCCGGACACACTAAGACGGATCGGGCGAAACGAAACATCAAAAAATGGTTTATCTAGGGCTGGACAGCGGGACGCAGAGTACGAAGTGCATCGCGCTCGACCCCGAGACCGGCCGCGTGCTCGCCACCGCGCACAGTTCCTACGGGTTGATCCCGGGGCTGCCGCCGGGCCACATGGAACAGCACCCCGAATCGTGGATCGACGCGGCGGACGCGGCGGTGCGCGGCTGCCTGGAACAGATCGGCGAGCGGCGCAAGGAAGTGCGCGCCATCGGGGTCAGCGGCCAGCAGCACGGGCTCGTCGCGCTCAACGACGAAAACGAGCCCGTCCGCCCGGCGAAATTGTGGTGCGACACCTCGACGACGGCGCAGTGCGAGGCGTTCAACAACGAGTTCGGTGCGGACGAGATCGTCGCCCTGACCGGCAACAGCATGCTGCCGGGCTACACCGCGCCGAAAATTCTCTGGCTCAAGCAGAACGAACCCGCCAACTGGCGCGCGACGCGGTCGATCTTGTTGCCGCACGATTATCTGAATTTCTGGCTGACCGGCGAGCAGCGCATGGAGTACGGCGGTGCCTCGGGGACGGCGCTCCTGGACATCCGCACGCGCCAGTGGAGCGAGCCGATCATGGGGTTCATCGACTCCGGGCTGGCCGAAAAACTACCGCCGCTGGAGAGTTCGAGAAAACCGTGCGGGCTGTTGCGCGAGACCCTGCGCACGGAATGGGGGCTGGGTGCGAACGTGCTCGTCGGCTCGGGCGGCGGCGACAACATGATGGCTGCCATCGGCACGGGCAACGTCGCGCCGGGCGGGGTGGTGACGGTCAGCCTCGGGACTAGCGGCACGCTGTTCGCGTACAGCGCCGAGCCGGTCGTGGACGAGGAGGGCGAACTGGCCGCGTTTTGCGACAGCACGGACGCCTGGCTGCCACTGGCGTGCACGATGAACGTCACGGTGGCGACCGAACAGGCGCGGCATCTTTTCGGCTGGGACCACGCGGCGATGGAAGCCGCCGTCGCCGCCGCCGCGCCGGGGGCGGGCGGGTTGTTGTTTTTGCCGTACCTCAACGGTGAGCGCACGCCGAATTTGCCGCGTGGTACGGGCGTGATGCACGGCCTGACCACGCGCAACATGACGCCGGCGTTCTACGTGCGCGCGGTGATGGAAGGCGTGACCCTCGGCCTCGGCTACGGGTTAAACCGCTTCCGCAGCCTCGGGCTCAAACCGACGGAAATCCGGCTGACGGGCGGCGGCAGCCAGAGCGCGGCGTGGCGGCAGATTTGCGCGGACGTGTTCAACCTGCCGGTGTTCGCGCTGGAAACGGCCGAGGGCGCGGCGCTCGGCGCGGCCCTCCAGGCGGGTTGGACGGAGGGGGCTGTGCAGGGCAAAAAGGGACGGCTGCGCGACCTCGTCAACCGGGTGGTCAAGCCGGCGGCCAACACGCGCGCCGAGCCCGATCCCGGCCGGCGGCAGCTTTATCAGGATTTGCAGTTCAAGCAGGCCGAGATGACCCGGCGGCTGCACGCCGGGGGTTTCCTATGAAGTTCGTGGTCGCCGCCACGGGGGCCAGCGGGGCGATCTACACGGAACGGCTTTTGCAGCGCCTCGACCCGCGCGCGCACGAGGTCCATCTGGTGCTCAGCAACCACGCCAAACAGGTCGCGGCCGAGGAACTCGCGGCGGGCAAGCTGACGGTGCCCGAGGGCGTGCATGTGCATGACGACCGCAGCATGCACGTGCCGTTCACCAGCGGTTCGGCGCGGTTCGACGCGATGGTGGTCGTGCCGTGTTCGATGGGCACACTCGGGCGGATCGCCGCCGGGACGAGCGAATCGACGATCCTGCGCGCGGCGGACGTTTTTTTGAAGGAACGCCGCAAGCTGATCCTCGTGCCGCGCGAGACGCCGTGGAGTCTCGTGCATGCGCGCAACGTCGTCGCCGTAATGGAAGCAGGCGCGCTCGTGCTGCCAGCGATCCCATCGTTTTACCACCGACCCGCGAGCGTCGAAGAAGTCGTCGATACGGTGGTGTTCCGCATCCTCGACCACCTCGGCGTGCCGGCCGGGGGGACGCCGCGCTGGCTGGAAAAGCAGCCGGAGTAAGGACAAATTTCCTTTTATGCGTCGTCTCTCATTTGCCGTTGTTGCTCTATTTGCGATTTTGTTCCCCGCTGCTTCCCGCGGGGACGTGCCGGCCACCGAGTTCTTCGTAATTGAAACAAAAAAACTGTCGGCGTTGGCTCCAACGGACACGCAGCTCGACGCATTGTCTTCGGCGCAGCTATCTGAAATCAGCGTTTGGCACGGATGGTACAACGGTGGCCTCAGCATGGTGTTCAAGACGACGACCTTCCACCTTGATGCTCGCTTCAGCGCTGCCGCTGACACCTCGAACCGGGGACCTGCTTCCATTCACTATACTATCAGCGCAGGTGGCGAGCAGGAGCGTTCGGATTTAGCTTCCACCGATGGCACGGCCGTTAAACAGAGCAAGCAATTTATCACGGAGGATTGGCGCTTACGCCAAGTTGTAGTGATCCTACGATTCCTCGACTTCAAACACTGATTTGATTTCTCGCCTGCGTGCTGGGCGATCCTTCGAGCATCATGCTCCGAGCAGACCCAAAATCGCCTCGCGCGTCGCCGGGATCGCCGGGGCAAGGGGAATACTCTGCTTGAGAATCGCGTCGGGGTCTTTCAGGCCGTGGCCGGTGACGGTGATGACGATCACGCCCTCGTCCGGCACCGCGCGCAACGGGGCGAGCGCGCGCCCTTCCAGTGCGCCGTCTTTCGTATAACGCAAGAGCCCCGCCACGCCTGCTGCGCTGGCCGGTTCGACGAAAATGCCCTCGTTGGCCGCCAGCCAGCGTTGGGCGAGGAGGATTTCCTCGTCGCTGACGATGTCCACCGCGCCGCCGGAATCGTTCATCGCGGCGGTCGCCAGTTTCCAGCTCGCCGGGTTGCCGATGCGGATGGCACTGGCGAGGGTTTCGGGCGCGTCGATCACGCGGTCATGAAAGATCGGCGCGGCCCCGGCCGCCTGGAAACCGACCATGCGCGGCAGTTTCATGCTGCGGCCGAGCGCATGAAACTCCGTATAGCCTTTCCAATAGGCCGAAACGTTGCCCGCGTTGCCGACGGGCAGAAAATGCGCGTCGGGTGCTTCGCCGAGGTCGTCGATGATCTCGAACGCCGCCGTTTTCTGCCCTTCGAGACGGTGCGCGTTGATCGAGTTGACCACGGCCACCGGCGCGCCGGATTCCGCCACCTCGCGCACGAGGCGCAGGGCATCGTCGAAATTGCCGTCCACCGTGATGATCTGCGCGTTGTGGACGATGCTCTGCGTCATCTTGCCGAGGGCGATCTTGCCCGCCGGCAGGAGGACGTAACAACCCATCCCGGCCCGTGCGGCGTACGCGGCGGCGGCGGCGGAGGTGTTGCCCGTCGAGGCGCAGATCACCGAGCGCGCGCCGGCTTCGAGCGCCTTCGAAATGGCGACCGTCATCCCCCGGTCCTTGAACGAACCGGTCGGATTGAGCCCCTCGTACTTGATGAACACCCGGCAGCCGTGTCCGACCAGGGCGCTCAGTCGCGGGGAATGGATGAGCGGGGTCGAGCCTTCGTTGAGCGACACCACCGGCGTCGTGGCGGTCACGGGCAGGAACTCCCGCCAGCGGGCGATCACGCCACGGTCATTGAAAAACTTGCGGTCCATGCGGCAGAGGAGATGCCGCAGCCTACGACAAATCCGGCCCGGACGAAAGGAGAGCGTGCGAAATGTGCGCCGCAGGCGCGTCAAAACAAGGTCCTGATTGCTCTCCGAGCCGTCCGTAGAATGGATTGGATGACCTCTCGTGCGTACGAAGCGCCTCGCCGGAGAAATCCACGGACGGCTCGGAGAGCCATCCCTACCAATTGCCAGAACGACCGGCCGCGTTGCGGCCTGCTCAAACGCGTGTCTACTTCGTGCGCTTGCCGGTGGCTTTCGCTTTTGGCTTGGCGGTCTTGTCGACCTTCGGGATGGGCTGGCTTTTCGTGGCTACCGCCTTCTTCACCGCTTTTTCCGGCGTGCCCTTGCCCGTCTTCGTCTTGGCCTTCGGCGGGTTGCCCGGTCCGACGACCACGGCGGTGCGACCATGAACCATCGCTTCGGCCTGCGCCCAGAAAAATTCGTCCATGCCGGTGGGATGCCCCGCTTTTTCGCTGAGCAGGAAGGCTTCGAGTCGGATGTGTTCGTGGAGGCTCGGCGCGTCTTTCTTCATTGATACCGAATGTCTATGGGATGTATCGGCGCGGACGGAAACCCTTCCCGCCCTACCACCTGTGGTTTTATGCCTGCAGATTCGGGGGGCGTCCAGCGAAAATTGTCGTCCGGAATTCAGACCGCCCCGCGCCGCACGAACAACCGATAGCCCGCCTCGCAAAACACCAGCACGAACGCGATGACCAGCGTCACCGTCAGGCAGATATCCTTGAGCGCCTCGATCTTGCTGAAGCTCAGGACGCCGAAGCTCAACAGCGCCGTGCTCGCCGCCAGCAGAATCGCGCGGTGCGTGCTGCGGGGCAGTTCGCCCGGGCTGCCGAGGAAGATCGAATAATCGCTCGCCAAGCAAAAGCCGAGCAGCAGCGCGACGACATGCAACAGCCCCAGGGTTTGCCCCATCCACCCGAGCACCGCGAGCGTCAGGAGGATGCTCAGGGCCGGGATCACCAGCATGAACACCCCCCGCCGCCAACCGTAGATCGCCAGCACGGCCACCGCGATGAGAGCCAGGCCGATCCCCGCGCGTTGCGAGGCGGCCAGACGATAACGGCGCAACGCGGCGTTGATGGTCTGCGTCTGGTCGATGGGGGTGTTCGGCGCGGTGAGCGCGGCGGGCGGGAGTTTATTGTACAGGCCATCGCTGACGGTCGTCGCCAGCCACGCGGAGCCTGGCTGCTCCTCGCTCCAGAGGAATTGCAGCGGCAGCGGGAGCACCTCGCGCAGGCCGGATAGGAGCGCCGCCGGACCGGTGGCGGCATCGTGGTCGTTCGCGCGCCGCCATGTTTCCCAATCCGTCCAGAATGGTGCGAAGGCGTCGGCGTTGAAATCCTTGTCCAAGGCCGCCCGCAGGTCGTCCGCGAAACGCGGGTGCGAGCGGAAATATTCCCGGCAGCGCGCCGCCTGCCCGGCCGTGGGGAACAGCCGGCCGAGGTTAATGAAACGGTCGGCGGGGTCGGTCGCGGTGGAGGAAAGAGTCGCGTTGAATTTTTCGAGGTTGGCAAACGCCTCGTCGAGGTTCGCGCCGAAGGTCAGCACGGGGTGTTGTTTGCTCTCCACGCCGAACAGCCCGCGCAGAAAAGTCTGCTCGTCCTGCAACGCCGGGGACATCACGCTCAGCGTACGGATGTCGTCGCTCCAATGCAGCCGCGCGGCGAACACCAAGCCCGACGCCACCAGCAGCGAGACCAGCGCGAGCAGCGGGAAACGCATGCCGCCGAGTTCGAGCCGGCGGCCGGAGGCATTGGAGACTTCCCCCTGCTTCTGGTCGGCCGCGCGCAACGCCGGGACCCATGGCAGATACAGGAAATCGATCCCCAGTGAAAACACCAGGCCCAGCGCGACGGCGAGCCCCATTTGCTGGAGCATAGGGAGGTTCGTCAGCGTCATGAAGACAAAGCCGCCGACGCTCGTCAGGCAACCGGCGACGAGCGGCAGGCGAATTTCTTTCAATGCTCGCGCGAGGCCGCCGGCCGTTTGCCGCGCGTGAACGAGCGCGTAAATGCCGTAATCCAGCGCCACGCCGACCAGCACCGTAATGAAGGTGAGCGCCACGACGATCACCCGGTCGAAGAACGCGAAGCAGATCTCCAGCGACCAGAGCGTGGCCGTGAGAATAGGCAGCAACAGATAGGCGAACACCACCACCCGCCGGAACGCGAACAGCAGCAGCGCAAACGACAGGCCCAGCGAAATCCACGTGAGGATCGACACTTCCTTCAGCCCGTGCTCACGGGTCTCGGAGGCGAATTTATTAACCCCCGTGAACCGCAGCGAAACGCCGGGACCATACTTCGCCCGCGCGTCTGCCAGTCCCTTGTCGAGCGCCGCGAACACGGGCGTCTGTCCCGCCTCCTCCATCTGCGAACCGCGCGTCTCCGCCTGGATCAACGCGTAGGTAATGCCGTCCGGCCCCTTCTTGACCAACGCGCCACCAGCCATGCTGCCCGCCGTCGCCTTATCCTGGCTGCCGAAAACGGACAACAGCCCCGGGATCAGTAGCAGCGGGTCGCTCGGGAGACGTTCCTGATAGGCCAGCGCGTCGGAGGTATTTTGGAACTCGCCCAGGTCGGCCGCCGCCGCCGCTGCCAGCCACGCGGAATCCGGCTCGGCGGACGCGTTCGGGCCTTTTTCCTTGCGCCAGCGCGCCGTCATCGCGTCGAACCACGCCGGCAGCCGCAGCGCCAGACGGCGGTCCAGAAACCACTGTTGGAGGCGATCCTTGGCGGCGGGGTCCAGGCCGGTGAACACGTCGGCGAACGCCGGGTTCGCCCGCAACTCCCCTGCGACCAGCGCGGCGGCCTCGACGGGAGCCTTGTCAGGATGGGCCGTGTCGTGCAGCGCGACGTAGAGCGTGCGGCCGAAACGGCCCGAGACCGTCTGGCGCGCGAGGCGGATCGTCGGGTCCTGCTCGTCGCGCGGGAGCAACTCGAGTACATCGACGCTGATCCGCTTCGGGGCGTTCTGCACGCGAAACAGGATCACCCCGCCCGCCACCAGCAAAAACAGCAACACCGCCGTCGCCCGCCACGGGGCGAGCGGCCGGGCGGTCGGAAGTTCGTCGGTCGGCATGAATCGCGGACCGGCCTAGCTCTGTCCGCGGAAGAAAGCCTGGACGACCTCCGGCGCGAACTTCGGGTTGCGCTCGACCTTGCCGAGTTCCAAGGTGCGTTTTTCCCCGTTGGGGAGCAGGTTTTCCAGGCGCGTGACGTAGTGCCCGCCGCCGTTGATGACGACCTTGCCCGCGCGTTTGGCCACGGCGGCGTCGTGCGGCACGAGCCCCAGTTCCCACGCCTGCGCCGTGCCGGTGAAGTATACGTCGGCGTAATCGAAGAGTTTCGCCGCGTTGCCGCGCAGCAGGTTCAGATAAAGGTCGGTCAGGGCGGCGAGTTCGGGATGGTCGGCAATCGTCACCTGCCGCTCGCCGCCGCCGGGCTGGCGGTCGATGAGGCCCTTGTCGTCCACGATGATGATGTGCGGTTTGGCGGTGCCCTCGTACGACAGGCTCAGGCCGTATTCCTTGCCGGTGCGCAGGGTGCCGGTCTGGCGCAGCGGATTCTTGGAAATGGCGAACGTGCGCACCTCCGTGAACGGGAACTGCTCGGTGCGGTCGTGCTCCAGCCGGTGAAACACCTGCCGCAGCGTGAACGGCAGCGGCTTCCCGGGGTTGAGCTGGTTGGCGGGCGCGAACACCGGTGCCGACGCGGGCGGGTCGGCGCGGAGGGCGGTGGGCGTTCCGGCAAAAGCGCAGGCGAGGGCGAGGAACAACGCGGCGGGGACGGATTTTTTCATGCTGCGGGACGAAAAGGCAGGCGGCAGACGAATCTACCCTTCCTGGCCGGGAATCAAGGCCGAAGCGTGGCCGCCCGCTTCCGAACGGACCGTGGCGTGGAGACGGCCGCCTGGTTTCGGCAGGAGGGTGAGTTCCAATTCGGCGTCCGGGAGGATGACGACCTGGAATTTCACGTTGAGCACCTCGACGCCGGCGAGCGGACAGGCAAGGAAACGTTCGGCCGCCGCCAGCATCCAGCCCAACGCCACCACCCCGGGCAGGATTGGGTGATCGGTAAAATGCCCTTCGAAAAACGGCAGATCAGCGGGGACCGTGAACGTCCAGCGCAAGCCGTCGGTAGAGAGGGATTCGGAGGCGAGGGGAGGGAGCATTTACGCGCGGGGCAGGATCATCGTGCGTATCCTCTCGCATGACAACTCCCAAGACTTTCCTCGTCACCGGCGCAAACAAGGGCATCGGCTACGAAATCGCCCGCCAACTCGCCAAAACCGGCGCGCGGGTGTTCCTCGGCGCGCGCGACGCCGGACGCGGCCAGGCTGCCGCCGGCAAACTGAAAGCGGAGCAGGGCGGCGCGACCGTGGAATTCCTCGCCCTGGATGTTTCCGACCCCGCCAGCATCGAAAGCGCAGCCGACGCGCTCGCCTCGAAAATCGACACGCTCGACGGCCTCATCAACAACGCCGGCATCCTCGACGATGAAGGCGGCGCGTCGATCCTCGCCACCGATCTCGACCTGATCCGCCGCACGCTCGAAACGAACACATTCGGCCCGCTCTACCTGACACAAAAACTCGCCCCGCTCCTGGCAAAAGCGCCCGACGGCGGCCGGGTGGTCAATCTTTCCAGCGGACTCGGGCAATTGAGCGACATGGAGGACAGCCATCCGGCGTACAGCATTTCCAAGACGGCGCTCAACGCCGTCACGCGCCAGCTCGCCTCCGCGCTCGGCAAAAAGGGCGTCGCGGTCAATTCCGTTTGCCCTGGTTGGGTGAAAACCGACATGGGCGGGGAGGGGGCACCCCGGACGGTCGAACAGGGCGCGGACACCCCGGTCTGGCTGGTCACGGAAGCTCCGGCGAGCCTGACGGGTGAGTTCCTGCGTGATCGCAAATCGATCCCTTGGTAGGCTTCGCGGCATTTTAAACATTCCCCCGCCATGCCGACCCCCGATCATGCGCACGATGCCGCGCCGCCCGTTCACCGTTACACGGCGCGGTGTTCGTGGACCGGCTCGACGGGCGTCGGTTACGAGAAATATGAACGCGCCCATGCCGTCGGCGCGCCGCCCGCGACGGCGGCACTGGCGTTGTCGTCCGACCCAGCGTTTCGCGGCGACGCGGGCTTGCTGAACCCGGAGCAACTCCTCGTGATGGCGGCATCCTCGTGCCAACTCCTCTCGTTCCTGGCCATCGCGGCGCGGGCGCGGGTGGACGTGGTGGCGTACGAGGACCAGGCGGAAGCCGAGATGCCGGAAGACGACCGACCGATTCGGATTAAAACGATCCACTTGCAGCCCCGGATCGCCGTGGCGGCGGGGAATTCGGGCGCGCAGGCCAACGAGGTGCGGCTGCGCCAATTGGTCGCGCAGGCGCACCACGAGTGCTACATCGCCAACAGTCTGAAGACGGAGATTACCGTCGAGCCGGTTTTCGAGTGGCGCTAATCAAACCTGAGCTTGGAAACCGGAGCGCAGCAACGGTTCGCAGTAACTTGGCTGCCGGCTACTGCGGTTGAACGTCGGTGGACCGGAGGAACGGAAAAGCCTCCAGAGGATCGGAGACACCGAGCGCGCGGGCGAATTGGATGGCAATGGGGACAACCCAGAAAGGAGAATCTTCGTCGAATGGATATGGGAACCCATCTCTGGGAATGTGTCCCGACATATTGAAGAGTGTTTTGGCGCAGATTTCCTCGAAGCTGTACTGGTGCCGAAGCCGCTGATCCTCGGCCGAGGTACAAAGCAGCTTGGCTCTAATCCGACCGAACAGCGCATGCGTGTGCCGCCACCGCTCATCGTCTGATACCATGCTGTCCAATTCGCGGAGCGTAGACTGCTCAACACAATGCGGCAGAAAGAATTTCACCATTTGCTGGATCGCCTGCGCCGTGGGGTCGATATGAGGCATGATCGTAAGCCTAGATTTAGGCTATGCCGACCGGACAGCAAGCGAGGAGGCCTCGCTTGTGGGCAGGAGTTGGAGAACCGCCGCCGCCGCCTCTTCGGGCGTCACCGCGTGCAGGCAGCGCAGGTCGAGCGGGCATTCCTTGAGGAAACACGGGCTGCACTCCACCTGCCGGCGCAAGACCCGCAAACGCTCCGGAGGGACCAGCGGCGCGGTCAAAACGGGGTCGGTCGAGCCGAACACCGCCGCCACCGGCACGCCCAGCCACGCCGCGAGGTGCATCGTGCCGGTGTCGTTGGTCAACAGCGCGTCGCACCCGCGCAATGCCGCGATCAATTCGGCGAGCGTCGTCTTGCCGACGAGGTTTTCGCAACGCTCGCCGAGCGCGGCCTGGATCGTCTCGGCGTAAGGCGCATCCTTCGCCACGCCGAAGATCGTCCATTCGCAGGCGCGTTCGGCGGACACGAGCTTGGCCGCTTCGGCAAATCGCTCGGCCGGCCAGCGTTTGGTCGGGCCGTACTCCGCGCCGGGGCAAATGCCGACCCGCAGCCAGCCGCCGCGTTCGTTCCTCTGGCTGATCGCTGCGGCCGGAGCAGCGACACTGATCTCGCCTGCCCCGACAGCCTCCGCCAGCCTGGCGTAGCGATAGGTCTGGTTGCGACGGGGATCTCCGCCGGTTTCGGCGGGCGGCGTGTCCTCCTGAACGATCTGGTTGAGCAGCCAGCTACGGCGATGACCGAGGAAACCGACCCGGCGCGGCACCTTTGCAAAATATGCTTCCAACGCCGCGCGCAGCGAATTCGGCAGCAGCACCGCCGCGTCGAACGGCCCTGCGCGCCTGACGATTCCCGCTACGCCGAGTATTCCCGCGCCCGCCGGGATCGGCAGCACCTCGGCGACACCCGGCACTTCCCGCCACAGGTCCGCGAGTTTTTCCGGTGCGAGGACCGTCACCCGCGCGTCCGGCCGGCCAGCGGCCATCGAGCGCACCGCCGGGATCGACATGACGGCGTCTCCCAGCCAGTTCGCCGAACGCACCAGGAGACGGAAAGGTTTCAGTTCGGACTCGGCCATGCCCTCCGGCAGTACGACACCGCGCTTGTACCGCGCAAGCAGGAATCGCGGTTTCGGCGTTTTCCAACGGTTGTGGACCCAGAACCAATCGGCGGGCGAACGGTTGATCTGGCTTTCGAGCACCCGGTTGAGCCGTGCGGTGAGAGCTTCGGCCTCTTCCGACTCGCCGAACGCCACCGGCGGGCTGATGACGACCGTCCACCGCCCGACGCCGTTGGTATGCACCGCCATCGGGATGATCTCTGCCCGCGTGCGCAACGCCAGCAGCGCCGCCAGCGTGGACGTGGACGCCAGCCGGCCGAACAACGGCGTCCACACCCCGCCGTCGCCCGCGTGCTGATCGATGAGCACGCCCAGCGCCCCGCCCTCACGCAAAAAAGTCGTCGGCGCGTTGAAACCGTTCTTGCGGGCGAAGAGGGCGACCTTGTGCCGGGTGCGGCGGATGTGTGCCTCGATGTGGCGGTTGTTGAGCGGTTGGTAAACGGTGCCCCATTTCTCCTCGGGAATGTATTGGCAGAGCTGCGCGAAGAGTTCCCAGTTGCCGATGTGGCTGATCGCCAGCACGATCCCGCGCCGTTGCGCGAATGCGGCGAGGATATTTTCCATGCCCTCGACCTCCACGACCTCGCGCAGCCGCGCGGCATCGAAGCTCGCCGCCTTGATGCTGCAAAGGAGGTTCGCGCCGAGGGTCAGGAAGTGCCGGCGCGCGAGTTGCTGGATTTCGGCGGCGGAACGCGTCCCGCCGTAGGCAATCGTCAGGTTGGCGTTCGCCAGCCGGCGGTACGGTCGAAGGAGTCCGTACGCCAGCCAGCCGCCGCCTTGCCCCAGCCGGAACACGAATTTCAGCGGCAGCGCCGCGATGACCAGCGTCACGGCCCGGTACAGCAGGTAAACGAGGAAATCCATGGGCGGTCAGCGCGCCGTCCTCAGGAACATCTCGCGCAGGGGGTGGACATCGAGCGCGTTGGGCCGGACGCCGCCGAGGCGGTCGCCGTCGTAGAGTTCGACGCCCACATAATAATACAGCGGGCAAATCGGCGTTCCCTCGCTGAGCAGGAGGTTTTCCGCCTGCCGGAAAAGCTCGAAGCGGCGCTCCCGGTCGGTCTCGCGCGCGGCCTGCGCGATGAGCGCGTCGTAGCGCGGGTCGGACCAGCCGGTGCGATTGTTGCCGCCGCCGGCCAGCCACATTTCCAGGAACGTGTTCGGGTCCGGGTAGTCGCCCACCCACACGCTGCGGCCGAAGTCGTAATCGAGCCGCTTCATCATGGAGCTGTAGACCTTGTTTTCGTGCGGGCTCAGCGCCATGCTGACGCCGAGTTCGCGCTCGAACATGCTTTTCAATTCGACGGCGATGTACTGGTTTTGCTCACCCTCGTTGTAGATGTACGACACCGACGGGAAGCCTTTTCCGCCCGGATAGCCGGCGTCCGCGAGGAGCGTCCGCGCGCGGGCCGGATCGTACCCGAGTCCCGGCGCGGGCGGTTGGTAGCCGGCGGTGTCCGGCGGGACGAACGAATACGCCGGGCGCTCGCCGGCCTTCGTGATTTTTTCGACGACGAGACGTTTGTCGATGACCAGCGAAAACGCCTGCCGCACGCGCGGATCATTGAACGGACGGCGGGTACAATTGAAGCGCAGGAAGTAATTGCCCAAAAACGGCGCGGCGTGGAAATAAGGCTTCGTGCGCAGTTCGCCGACGAGCGCGGGCGGCGTGAGGCCCTTGTCGAGGATGAGGTCGCACATGCCGCTGGCGAAGAAATTCAACGCGACGTTGGCCTGATGGATGGGCAGGATGTCCACCGTCTCCAGCCGGACGCGGTCGCGGTCCCAATAACGGGGGTTTTTGCGCAGGCGGATGCGGTCGTTGAGCCGCCAATCTTCGAGGACGTACGCGCCGTTGGAAACGATGTGCTCGGGCCGGGTCCAGTCGTCGCCCCAACGCGCGACGGTCGGCGCGTGGACCGGCGCGAGCGTGCTCAGCGCGCAAACGTCCAGAAAATACGGCGTGGGGTGCTCCAGAGTGACGACGAGCGTGTCGTCGTCCGGCGCGCGGACGCCGACCTCGTCGAAGGACGGCGCGTCTTCCTTGGCGTTGTTGAACCGCTCGGCGTTTCGCACGAGGTAAAGCTGGTATGCGTACTGCGAGGTCGTGCGCGGCGAGAGCACCCGCCGCCAGGACTCGACGAAATCACGCGCGGTGACGCGTTCGCCGTTGCTCCAGAG
>CALMVM010000380.1:16697-17575 GCA_937873255.1 uncultured Verrucomicrobiota bacterium
GTCGCGTCGCAGGTGGAACGTGTACTCCGTCGCGTCGGCGGATACCTCCCAACGCTCGGCGACGCCGGGTTGCGGTTGGCCGGCGGCGTCGAAGGTCGTCAAGCCCTCGAAAAGCGCCTGGCAAAGCCGCTGGTCGGGCTGGACCGTAGCGAGCGCGGGGTCGAGCGTCTCGGGTTCCGCGCCGTTGGCGACGATGAGGTCGGCGCGGCGGGTCTCCCGGGGACCGCAGCCGGCGACGGCAAGCACGATGGCCAGAGAGAGAACGCCCCGGCAACAGCGGCGCTCGATCAATCGACGGACGCGGCTCGGCATCGGTGCGCGGCGGCCGGAGATGCGTCCGATCAGGAAGCGGGAGCGGGGGCCGGAAGGTCGGCCGGCGTCGAAACCGGCGTCGGGGACGCCGGGACGGAGGACGTGTCGATGCCCGGCATGATCGTCGGCATCTGCGCGGCGGCCGGCGTCGGCGTCGGCACGGCGGGCCCGTCGTCACGGATCGCAGTGGGCGGATTCGCAACGACCGGAGGCGCGGCGATGACCCGCACCGGCGCGGTCGGCGAAGGCGCGGCCGTCGCGGTGGGCACAGGCACCACTGCGGCAGGCGCGGGCGTCGGCGCGACGGAAGGCGAGGGACTGGCGGTCGGCGCGGGCGGCACGACGAGCGGGACCGTCGGCGCGGGCGACGCGGCCGGCGGCAGCGATGCGGCCGGGCTGGCGGCGGGCGGGACTTCCACCGGCGCGCTGGCCACCGTGGGCGCGGGCGATTCCGAGACGACGGGTGCGGGCGACGGGACGACCACGATTGGCGCGGGCGAAACCGAAGCGGCCGGCGTCGCGGCGGCCTCGGCCTTGCGGTTCGCGCCGATCCTGGTCTTGTCGCG
>CALMVM010000380.1:17585-20499 GCA_937873255.1 uncultured Verrucomicrobiota bacterium
TTGTCGCCGTTGCGGTGGGCGTACAGGAACGCCAACATGATCGTCAGCACGAAAAAAATCCCGCCCATCCAGGTCGTGAATCGCACCAAGAATCCGGTGGCGGGTCCGAGGAACGTTTCCACCGTTCCCGAGGCGAACGCGGTTCCCAGACCCTCGCTTCGCGGACGTTGCAGCAGCACGACGAACACGAGCAAAAGCGCGACGATGATCTGCGCCGTCAGCAGGAGGCCAATCAGGAAATTAATCATGGGGACGAAGAGACGAAAGGGGTCGAGCCGGCCACCTTCGTGCAACCTCCCCCGGTTGTAAAGCGCCGGCCGTGCCCGGTGGACCGGCGCCCGCAACCATGCAAAAAGGAACCGGCTCACCACCGGTTCCTTTCGCATGGATGGCACCTTTTCCCGCCGGAAGACGGGACGGCGCAACCGGCAGACGGTCGATCCGACCGTTACGGCGTCAGCACGACCTTCATGCAGTTATCCTTCTTCTTGCAGAAGATGTCGTAACCGTGCGGAGCCTCGTCGAGCTTCAGGCGGTGGGTGATCACGTCGTCGGCCACGAACTCGCCCTTCTCGATGTGCGTGAGCAACTTGTCGATGTGCGCGTGCGCGGGGGCCTGGCCCCAACCCATGAAGATGCCCTTGTCGAACGCCTTGCCGACCGGGAAGTCGTAGTTGATCGGATACACCCCGATCACCGTCACCCAGCCGCCGCGCCGGACCGCGCTGATGCAGTTATCCAGCACGCTGACGCTGCCGACCTGTCCTTTGATTATGTTGAGCGCCTTGTCGAGGATCGTGCGGTGGGCTTCCATGCCCACGCAATCCACGCACAGGTCCGCGCCCCGGCCCTCGCTGGCGTCGCGGATGAACTCGATGGGATCGGTCTCGCTCGCGTTGACGACCTCCGCGTTGGCGATGCGGCGTGCCATTTCCAGACGGTAAGGCTCCACGTCGATGCCGATCACGCGTTTCGCCCCGCGCAGCCAGGCGCTTTTCATCGCCATGATGCCCACCGGTCCGCAGCCGAACACGGCGACGATTTCGCCGCCCTTGACCCCGGCCCAGTCGATGCCGGAATAGCCGGTCGGGAAAATGTCCGTCAAAAAGAGCACCTGCTCGTCCGTCAGACTGTCCGGTACCTTGCGCGGGCCGTAGTCCGCGTAGGGCACGCGGACATACTCCGCCTGTCCGCCGTTGTAGCCGCCGTACAGATCGGTGTAGCCGAAAAGCGCGCCGCCCTTTTGGGTGAGCACGCCGCCCTCCGGTCCGTAGTGTTCGGGGTTGGAGTTTTCGCAGTGGCCGGGCAGGTCGTGATGACAAAAGAAACACGTCCCGCACGCGATGGGGAAGGGGACGACCACGCGGTCGCCCTTTTTGAGGTTGCCGACGCCCGAGCCCGTTTCCTCGACGATGCCCATGAACTCGTGGCCGAGCGCCATCGGCCGGGTCTGGGGCAGGAAGCCGTTGTAGATGTGCAGGTCGCTGCCGCAGATCGCCGTGGCGGTGACGCGGATGATCGCGTCGCGCTGGTCTTCGATCTTCGGGTCGTCAATGGTCTCGACGCGAACGTCGCCGGGTTTGTGGAATACGAGGGCTTTCATGGTTGGGTCCTCTTGAATCGTGCGTGAATCCACCGGATGGCCTTGCCGAAAATCACCGAACTTTCGCCCCCCGCGCGTTGCCCCGGCCGGGCGGCGGTGTACGTTGCCGCGCGGTTCGTCCTCCGCGCCCCGAATGACCGAACACGGCTACCTCGCCCTCGTGCTGCACGCGCACCTGCCGTACGTCCGGCACCCGGAGTACCTGGAGTTTCTCGAAGAGGACTGGCTCTACGAAGCAATCACGGAAACGTACCTGCCGTTGCTGGCAACCTTCGACCGGCTGGCGGGCGAAAAGGTGCCGTTTGCGCGGACGCTGACGCTGACACCGCCGCTCTGCGCGATGCTGCGTGACCCGCTCCTGGGCGAACGTTACCTGCGCTACCTCGACCGTTCGCTGGCGCTCGCGGACAAGGAAATCGTGCGCACTCGCGGGCACGGCTGGCTGGAGGAAAACGCGCACTTTTATCTGAAACGCCTGCGGGACTGCCGACGCCAATACCTCGAACGCTGGAAGGGCGACCTCGTTGGGGCGTTCCGCGATTTCCAGGACGCGGGGCACCTGGAAATCATCACCTGCGCGGCGACCCACGGACTCTTGCCGCTCATGGAAAACATCCCGCAGGCGGTGCGCGCGCAAATCGCCATCGCGCGGGACGATTACCGGGCGTGTTTCGGCCGTGACCCGGCGGGCATCTGGCTGCCGGAATGCGCGTACGTCGCGGGCATCGACCAGGTGCTCCAGGAGGCGAACATCCGCTGGTTCATCCTCGACGCGCACGGGCTGATGTACGGCCAGCCCCGGCCCCGGCGGGCAATCTACGCGCCGTGCTTCACCCCGGCGGGACCGGCGGCGTTCGCGCGCGACCGCGAATCCAGCCGGCAGGTGTGGAGCGCGCAGCATGGTTATCCGGGCGACCCGGCGTACCGGGATTTCTACCGCGACATCGGCTTCGAGTTGAGCCCGGAGGAGTTGACGCCTGCGCTTGCCGCCGATGCGCCGCGAAAATTCACCGGCTTCAAATACCACCGCATCACCGGGCGCGGCGGCGAGGAGAAAGACCTGTACCACCGCCCGTGGGCGATGGCGGCGGTCGATGCGCACGCGGGCCATTTCATGAACGAACGGCGCGGACAGATCGAGAGCCTCCGCAATGTGCTCGATACCGACCCCATCGTGGTCGCGCCGTTCGACGCGGAGTTGTTCGGCCACTGGTGGTTCGAGGGGCCGGAGTTTCTGGAAATGTTCATCCGCAAGGCGGTGTACGACCAGACATCATTCGAGTTGACGACGCCCGGGCGTTATCTCGACGC
>CALMVM010000380.1:20509-26706 GCA_937873255.1 uncultured Verrucomicrobiota bacterium
AGATGGTCGCGCCGTCGGCGTCGAGCTGGGGGCAGAACGGCTATTGGGAGGTCTGGTTGCACGAGACGAACGCGTGGATCTATCCGCACCTCCAGACCGCCGCCCGCCGGATGGTCGAGGCCGCGCGCGCCGAGGTGAAAGGGATCGGCTTCCTCGAACGCGCCGCCAAGGTCGGCCGCGTGCCCGACGCCGACGAAACGCTCCGCGACCGCCTCCTGCGCCAGATGGCGCGCGAGCTTCTCTTGGCCCAATCGAGCGACTGGGCGTTCCTCATGAAGACCGGCACGGCCACGCACTACGCGGCCAAGCGCACGCGCGACCACGTCTTGCGTTTCACGCGGCTTTACGAACAGTGGAAAAGCGGCGGGCTGGACGTGGAGTTCCTCGCCAACTGCGAGTGGCGCGACGCGATTTTCCCCAACCTCGACTGGAAGTATTATGTTTGAAAAACGATGGATCGTCTGCCTTGCGCTGGCGGTGTTGTTAGGTGGCCCTGCGATGGGTCAGGAGAGCACGAAGAAGGGCGGCTCGGTGCCGATCACGTTCCTGCCGCCGCCGATTGAAAACGCGACGTACAGCGTCGGGGTCTACGAGGTGAAAACGGGCAAGCTCGTGCGGCGCCTGTGCGAGGCGGCGGGACAGAACACGTTCAAGACGGGCCTGAATGGGCTCATCACGAGTTGGGACGGCAGGGACGACGACGGCAAACCGTTGCCGCCCGGCAAATACGCCGCGCGCGGGTATGCCGTCGGGCCGTTGAAAGTCGTGGGCGAAGCGATCCTGGGTAACGATTGGGCCGAGGATGCCGAAGACCTGCGTCCGACGCGTGTGAACGCCATCGTGCTGGTCCCCGAGGACGAAGGACTGGGGGTCCTTGTTTCCACGGGTAACGCCCAGTGGCAGGTCGTTCGTTACAAAGGCACGGATGGCAGCCTGGCGTGGCGCAAGCCGCTGGAGTTGAAAAATCTGCGGGCGGTCGCCGAACGGTCTTCCGAACGCGGACACCTCGCCGCCACGTTGCGGATCGAAGGCGACAGCATCATCGCCAGAGTGCTCGATAATGTCACGGCGTACCGGATCGCCGATGGCGAGCCCCATGCCCCTGCCGCCCCGACGACCCGGGATGACACGGACGGCAAGATCAGCCTCGGCAAAAATGAGTCGGTGTGGGAGATCGAGAAGGGGGTTCTCTCGCAACTGTCCATGCGCGGAGATGTGCTGCGGGCGCTTCAACAGCAGCCGCCGGAATTGCTGTTCGAGGCCGTCACGGCATCAAAGAAGAGTGAACGCTTCTACGTGCTCGAAAGAAAGGAAGGCTGGTGGCAGCGCGTCCGGGGACTGGCGTGGGTGGAGACGAAGGAGGAAAACGGCAAGCCGGTCTCGACGTGGCAAACGTTTTTCGAGCGCAATATCCGAGCGCCTGACCCGGCGACGGGACTGGGGGATGCCGCCCTGGCGAATTCGCCATCCCCCACGGTGGAGCTTCCGCTGTCGGAGAACGCACTCGCGCCCGGCAAGCACGAAAGTGCGAGACTGACCGCCACGCACGACGATAAAGGCAGTTACCTTGCGACGGCCGATGGTTTGCGTCTGCGTTTGATCAGCGAGCGTGCGGGTCTGCACGCGGTGAAACTCACACGCGAAGACGACTCCGATGCGTTGAGGTTTTTTCAGACAGACGGCGCGGCGTGGGACCAGTTTTCGATCAAAGGAGCGAAGACGTTGGTTCCCTTCGACGCGGGCGAGTTCGAGATCGACGCGGCGGGGGAGAAACCGGTCGCCGAAAAAGCGGCCGAGCCGGACCTTTGAGGCACGGATTTTTCGTTCGCCTCGCTCAGGCTCCGCAGGCATATTTCCTTTCCGTCCGATGACCGCGAAGAACATCGTCTATTTCGACCTCGAAACGCAGCGCACCGCCAACGACGTGGGCGGTTGGGACCGCAAACGCGACATGGGCATGAGCGTCGGCGTGACGTACTCCACGCGCACCGGCGAATATTCCATCTACAGCGAAAAGACCGTCGATGGCCTCGTGGACCAACTCCGCCGCGCGGACCTCGTCGTGGGCTTCAACATCCTGCACTTCGACTACGAGGTGCTGATGGGCTATACGGTGCTCGACCTGCCCAGCCAACTCGCCACGCTCGACCTGATGCTCGACATCGAAAAAGGTCTTGGCCACCGCCTCAAGCTCGAATCCATCGCGCAGGCGACGCTCGGCGTCGGCAAGACCGCCGAAGGTCTCGACGCGATCAAATGGTGGCGTCAGGGCCGGCTGCTCGAAATCGCCGAGTATTGCTGTTTCGACGTGAAGGTCACGAAACTCGTCCACGAGCACGGCCGCGACAACGGCGAGCTGTTTTACAACGACCGTTTTTCCAACAAGCAGAAGATGACGGTGAACTGGTGAAATCAATCTTTCTTCCCCTATCTCCCATCTCCGATCTTCCATCTCCTCATGCCCCCCCAAATCATCAGCGGCACGGCCATCGCCGAAAAAGTCCTCGCCGAACTCCAGGCCGAAATCACCACGCTCAAGGCTGCCGGCCGCACGCCGGGCCTCGCCGTGGTGCTGGTCGGCGATAACCCCGCGTCGCGCTCGTACGTCCGCGCGAAGGATCGCATGTGCCAGAAGATCGGCCTGCATTCCGAAAAACTCGAATTGCCCGCGACCACCACGCAGGAGGAACTCCTC
This sequence comes from uncultured Verrucomicrobiota bacterium, assembly GCA_937873255.1. Classification (GTDB taxonomy): domain Bacteria; phylum Verrucomicrobiota; class Verrucomicrobiia; order Chthoniobacterales; family SZAS-18; genus CAHJWO01. Next base: position 23,205 of record CALMVM010000380.1, read on the forward strand.
ACCGTCGTCGAGCGGCTGAACAACGACCCCGCCATCCACGGCATCCTCGTCCAGTCGCCGCCGCCGAAGCACATCGACGAGCAGGCCGTCATCCTCGCCATCAACCCCGCCAAGGACGTGGACGGCTTCCATCCGGTTAACGTCGGCAAGCTGGCCATCGGCGACCCGAGCGGGTTCGTGCCTTGCACACCGTTGGGTTGCCAGCGGCTGCTCATCGAGGCCGGCGTCGAGACGGCGGGCGCGCACGTCGTCATGCTCGGGCGCAGCATGCTCGTGGGCAAACCGTTCGCGCTGCTGATGATGGGCAAGGGGAAAGGCGGCGACGCCACCGTGACGGTCGCGCATTCTCGCACGCGGGACCTGCGCGCGACGATGCGGAGTGCCGACGTGCTCGTGGTCGCCATCGGCAAGGCGAATTTCGTGACGGCCGACGACGTGCGCGAGGGGGCGGTCGTCATCGACGTGGGCATCAACCAGATCGACGACGCCACCAACCCGTGCGGGTATCGACTGGTCGGCGACGTGGACTTCGCGGGCGTCGCGCCGAAGGCCGCCGCGATCACGCCGGTGCCCGGCGGGGTGGGGCCGATGACGATTGCCATGTTGATGGCGAACACGGTCAAGGCGTGCAAGCTCACCGGCCATGAGGGATAGAAGGGCGTTTCTCCGGCCGGTGCTGTGCGTGGCGTTCGCGTTGTCCGCCGTCCCGGCCGCGTGTTCTGCTCCGAACGATCCGCCGGCGGAAAAGGTGACCGTGACCGCCGCGCCCATCGGCCGGTTCGGATTCGGCACGGGCAGCGGCGGCATGCTCTGGAACTCGGCGATCAACCGTCTGGTCGTGCTCAAAGTCCAGGCGGGCGGTCCGGCGGAGAAGGCGGGGATGCGCGTCGGCGACGAGATTCTCGAAGTGGACGGCATGAAAGTTCCCGGCCGGTCGCGTCGGGAGGTCTTCCAAACGTTGCGCAACAAGGATGCCGGGAAGCCGGTGACGTTCAAGGTCGCCTCCGATAAAGGCAAAGGGCCGGCGCATGACGTGCGCATTGTCCCGGTCGATCCTTACAAGGTACGCCGCTAGACGCTCGCCGTCGCGCTGTACGCCCGGTGCCGGGTGTGCTAACCTTGCGGCCGATGCCTTCGGCCCGACCCGCCAGTGAGCCGCAACTCTTTTCCGAGGTTGCCGGCCCGCGCGACCCGGAATTCGCGCGCGTCCTGCGCACGGCCGATCCCGGCCCGGCGTTGGACGGTCCGCTGACGTTCCTGCCCCCATCCGCCGCCGCGCCCGCCGACTGGCTGCGGGCGTGGAACACCTGGCGGGAGGGAACGCTGACCGCCGTCCTCGCGCCGGTCTTGTTGGAAGTCGTCGCGCTGGCCGTGCGGGGTTGCGTCCGGGAAATCCTCGCCGCCGACCGCGCGCTCGACGCCGCACTCGCGCCCGATGACGCGCGTTCCCGCAGCGTCGCTGCGGGCCGGCGACTGCTCGCGCGGCTGGCCGTCTCGCGCGGCGAACGTTCCCTCAGCCGCTTTCAGCAGTGGGCCGCCGCCGGCGAGATGCCCGCGCATTTCCCGACGATCTACGCGGTGCAGCACGCGCTTTTCCACCTGCCGTTGCGGCTGCTGGTGCCGGCGTACGCGTATTGTGAATGGTCGTCGGCCATGGCCGCACGGCCGACGAACGGCGGGACCGCGCCCGGGTTCGCGCAGGAGTCGGACCGTTTGTGCCGCCTCGCGCAAGACCTACTTTGGTCCCTGTCTCCGAACCATGCCGTCCCCACCTTTCCCGCTGCTTCCGGCGACCGTTAGGAGCGCCACCGCCGAGCCGACGGTCGAGACCGACGAGGAGACCGACACGGCCGCCGACGTACCCTGGAACGTCGTCGTTCACAACGACCCGATCACGACGATGAGCTACGTCACGATGGTTTTCCAGAAGGTGTTCGGCTACGCGCGCGACAAGTCCACGCGCCACATGCTCGAAGTCCACCAGCGGGGCCGTTCGATCCTGTGGAGCGGCGTGCGCGAACGCGCCGAGCTGTACGTCGAGCAACTCCACGGCTACCAACTGCTTTCCACTCTGGAGCGCGCCCTCTGACCGCGATGAAGGTCTACCGCAAAGGCAAGGAATCGTCGGCGGTGATCTTCGAGGACATCGAGCCGTTTTTCATCGACATCCTGCGGCAACTCCCGGGCGACGCCGACCCGGGCGACCATCCCGGCGCGCGGGCGCGGCTGTTCAGCGAACCGATGAGCGGGGCGGATGACGGCGACGAGTTCGTCGAGGACTGGAAAAACTTCGTGCAGCCGGAAATCCGCGACCTGTTCCTGTCGGCGCGCGAGATCGTCGGCGGCGATCTGGCGGCGTTGCCAGTGTCGGGTTTGCCGCCGACCTCAGGCGACGCCGACGCGGGTTACGGCGAGTTGTTCAACCCGGTCGCCTTCATCCCTTCGGAACATTCCCTGACGATCCCCGCCGCGCACATGGAAGCGTGGCTGCGCGTGCTCAACCAGGCGCGGCTCGTGCTCGCGGCCCGGCGGGGATTCACGGACGCGACAATGAACGGCGAGCGGCCCTTCCCGCCGTTCAGCAAGCCGCACGAGCGCGACCTGTTCAAGGTCAATTTCTACGACGACATCCAGCAACTCCTCATGCAGGAGATGGGTTACGGATGATTGAACGTTAATGTAATATTGTGTCGCCCCCGCGTCCGCAGGGGGCGCGCGGTCCGTATTCCAACGTTGATCGTTTCCCGTCCGGCCTGCCGCCGGGCCGGGTTTCTCCTATGTGGATCGTCCGACTAGCCCTGCGCCGACCTTACACCTTCGTGGTGATGGCGCTGCTCATTTTCGTGATGGGCGGGCTGGCGATTGCCACGATGTCCACGGACATTTTTCCGGAGATCAACATCCCGGTCGTCAGCGTCATATGGACGTACACGGGCATCTCGCCCGACGACATGGAAAAGCGCATCGTCTTCATCGCCGAGCGCGCGATGACGACGACCGTCAACGGCATCGACCACATGGAAAGCCAGTCGATGAACGGCGTCGGCGTCATCAAGGTTTACTTCCAACCCAACGTCAAGATCGAGGAGGCCGTCGCGGAGATCACCAGCATCCAGCAGACGATCCTGCGCGTGCTGCCGCCCAACATCACGCCGCCGCTCATCATCCGTTACAGCGCCAGCAACGTGCCGGTGCTGCAACTCGCCGTTTCCAGCCAGTCGCTCTCCGAGCAGGAACTCTACGACTACAACCTGAATTTTGTCCGCCAGCAGCTCGCCACCGTGCAGGGCGCGAGCGTGCCGTTGCCCTACGGCGGCAAGCCGCGCCAGATCATGGTCGATATCGACGCGGCGGCGATGTACGCCAAGGGCGTCGAGTTCTACTGTGCCCTGACGGTCGACGACCGCGACACCTGGCTGCCGACCGTCCGGCACGTCGCGCTCGAAGGGCGCTGCTTCGTCCTGTCGGCGTGCCAGTTTCTGGGCCGAAGCGACCTCCCGCC
>CALMVM010000381.1:0-934 GCA_937873255.1 uncultured Verrucomicrobiota bacterium
GGCACGGGCGGGGTGTCTGGCGCGGCGGCTTGCATCGGGAGCCGTTTGCATTAACGGCGGATACGGGTCGTGGCAAATCGCAAAATCCGTCGTGCCGCGCGGCCCGAGCGAACGGGATGACGGCGCGGCGGTTTGCGGTTATCTTGGGAGGTGCCCGCGCCCGAGCCAATCTCCGTTGTCGAGCCCATCACGTCGCTGACGCGCGACGAGGTCGCCCGCCAATTCGCGGAGGCGCGGCAGCCGGCGTTCCGAGCCGGGCACCTTCTCGATTGGGTCTATCGCAAACGCGCGCGGACGTTCGACGCGATGAGTAACCTGCCGTCGGAGTTGCGGACGTTTCTCGCGGGCCGGTTTTCACTCGGGAGCATCGAGACCGTGCGCCGGCTCGGCTCGCACGACACGACGCAGAAGTTTCTCTTCCGGCTGTCAGACGGGCAATTGATCGAGACGGTGCTCATTCCGGCGTCACCCGCCCTGTATGGCGAGGCGAGCGACCGGCGGACGTTGTGTGTTTCGACGCAGGTCGGCTGCGCGTACGGATGCAAATTTTGCGCGAGCGGTCTGGACGGTTGGAAGCGCAACCTGCGCGCCGGCGAGATCGTCGAGCAAATCCTGCGCGTGGAGGAAACTTCGGGCGAAAAGGTCAACAACCTCGTTTTCATGGGAATGGGCGAGCCGCTCGCCAACTACGAACAGCTCGTGCGCGCCATCGGCATCATCAACGCGCCGTGGGGCGTCGGCCTCGGCGCGCGGCACATCACCGTTTCCACGAGCGGCCTCGCGCCGCAGATCCGGATGCTCGCCGATCAGCCGTTGCAAATCCGGCTGGCGATCTCGCTGCACGGCGCGACCGACGAGGTGCGTACGCGCATCATGCCCGTGAACCGCAAATATCCGCTCGACGTGCTCATGGAAGCCTGCCGGTATTACCATG
>CALMVM010000381.1:944-1779 GCA_937873255.1 uncultured Verrucomicrobiota bacterium
CAAGAGCCAAAAGCTGACGTTCGAGTATATCCTCATCGAAGGCGTCAACGACACCGAGGAGCAGGCGCTCGCACTCGCCCGCTGGGCGACCGAACTGGAGGCCAAGGTCAATCTGATCCCGTACAATAACGTCGAGGGTCTGGTCTGGAACCGTCCGTCCGTCACGCGGCAGCAAGCCTTCCAGAACACGTTGCGTTCGCGAGGCGTCAGCGCCACCCTCCGCCGCGAAAAAGGACACGATATCGACGCTGCCTGCGGGCAATTGCGCCGGCAAACCCTCGGAGCCGGCGCGGCGATGTCATGAGCGCCGTCGCCACGTTCCCGTCCAACTTACGCTCCATTGGAACTTGCGCGCGTGTTCACGGATGAGAAACGGCACGTCGCGCTGACGCTCGAATTCAAAGTGTGAGTCGAGCCGCTCGCGCAGAACTTCCGCCGTGGAGACAGGCCGTCCGTCCCGAAGATACCCGCCGAGCCAGCGATCTCTCGGGGTGTATTCCTCCAGCCAGGTGAACGGCGATGCGATCACCAACTGCCCACCCGGTTTCACGAGGTCCGGCAAGCGGTCCAGACACCGCGCGGGGTCAGGCAAACGGTCAACCAGATTGGCGAGCAGCACCACATCGAATCGGTCCAGGTCGGGCCGCAGTGAGCACGCGTCCCCTTGCTCGAAGCGGACTCGCCGCCGATCCACCGAAGGTGGGACGGTCGCCACGCATTCGGTAGTCGTTTGTCCCTCGTCGGTGCGCCGATAAGCCAGCTGACCTCTGGAAGCCAGTTCAGCCGCCGAACGCACGAACCGGTGCGAGAAATCGATCCCGATCACCTCCGTGCA